>JBBRVA010000684.1:0-4789 GCA_038247295.1 Caldilineales bacterium
ACCTATGCCTATGTCGCCGACCCGACGCAGGACGCTGCGGCAGGCGGACTGCCGGTAGTGGTTGAGGCGCAGGATATCATGTTCCTGGATAACGGCCAGTTTGTTGTCGTCACTCTGGCCGCCGATGCCACTGAATGGGAAGCGCAACAGCGCGATTTTGCAATTGTGACCAACAGCCTGCGTCTGCAGCCGCTGCCGGAACAGGATTTACTGGATCAAGCCTCGCCGACAGCGCCTGCTGCGCCAGGGGCAGCCAACGATAATTCCGGTAGTAGTGGACTGCAGACGGGTGAAGAACAAGGCGCGGACGGCGCCACCGATGGCTTTGGGGCGGACGACGCCCAAACAGAGGGAGGCAACTGATGATGCGGAAAGGCAGTTTTGTGGCGACCTGGCGGCGCTGGCTGCAAGGGGGCGTCTTTCTGCTGCTGGCGGCGGCGCTGCTGCAAGCAGGCCCCGCGGCGGCCCAGCAGTGGGATCGCAGCGCCGTGCTGCGGGCGCTGCAGGCGACAGTGCTTGTCCTGGTGCCTGACGAAAACGGCGACCTCTATGACAGTGGCAGCGGGACCGTGCTGGACGCCGAGAAAGGCGTCATCTTGACCAACTACCATGTGATGGGCGACACGGATAAGCGTGAGTTGTACAACAGCGAGGGGCTGGCCTATATCGCCATCAACCCCACAGATCTGCGCGGTGCGCCGATCATCAAGTATGTCGCCACGCTGGTGGAAGGCTCGCCCGATCTGGATCTGGCGGTCCTGCAAATTACCGGCATGGCTGACCCCACTGCTCGCCTGCCCAAAAATCTGGGGCTGGTTTCGGTGGAGCGGGGGAACAGCGACGATCTGCTGCCAGGCGATGTGCTGGCGGTCGTCGGCTTTCCGGGGTTGGGTGGCGAAACCGTAACCTTTACGGATGGCGTCGTCTCCGGCTTCTTAGATGAAAACAAAGACGGCGTTTATGAATGGATCAAAACCGACGCGGAGGTCAATCCGGGCAACTCCGGCGGCCTGGCCATCGACCAGCAGGGCAACTTTATCGGTGTGC
This sequence comes from Caldilineales bacterium, assembly GCA_038247295.1. Classification (GTDB taxonomy): domain Bacteria; phylum Chloroflexota; class Anaerolineae; order Caldilineales; family Caldilineaceae; genus JAPLGZ01. The sequence continues at coordinate 1,048 of JBBRVA010000684.1, forward strand.
CCACCGCAGGCTATTCGCAAGCGGATGTGGCGGGCAAGATCAGCCTCATCCGTCCCGGCAGCCTGGCGCTCGACTATTTTGACCGCGCCAATTTGGGTCAGAGCGCAGACGGCAAGAATAGCGGCAATCTCGGCGACAAAGCTGGTGTCGGTGCGCAGCCAGGCCGCACGCCCAACAGCCCCTTCGGCTCCATCACCTTTGCCGCCGGGGTGACGGCGGATGATCAACCGCAGGATGTGGGCAACGCTTTTGTCGCTGTGGACGAGGTCTACGCCTTCTTTTCCGTCAGCGGTCTGAGCGCCAACCGCGCCTGGCGCACGCGCTGGCTGCTGGATGGGGAAGAGGTGCTGAGCGAAGATCAGACGTGGGAGGGCGGCGACACGGATTCAACTTGGGTGAGCATCAGCCACCCTGAAGGGCTGCCGGCAGGCGACTATACGCTGGAGTTGTATCTGGCCGACAAGGTGGTGCAAAGCGGTGGCTTTCTGGTTGAGGCAGGCAATGGCCAACCCGGCCGCGCTGCCCAGCCGGTCAACATCACGGGTGTCGTGCACGACGCCGACAACGCACGCAAGACCATACCGGGCGCCTCCATTGTTTTCCTGAACCCCGGCGTCACGATCCAAGAGTGGGTGGATGCCGACTACGACGACACGCTGGTCTACGCCAGCGGCGTCAGCACACGCGGCGGCAAATTCCAGTTGGACGCCAAAGTCCTGCCGGGCGACGCCTACAGCATTATCGTCGCGCATGACAGCTATGAGCCGCTGCAAGCCGAAGCCTACGCCATCCCCGCAGATGCTGAAGACCCGTATGCGTTGGATGTGCCGCTGTCGAAAAACTAAAATAGCCATCTGCCCTTGACCCACATTGTAAGGTCAGGGGCAGATTGACGTTTTATCCGGCCATTATCGATTTAAATTTCCCTTTTACGGGAAGAGCTCAAACTCAATGGACAAAGTGCCAAAGATAAAACATCTCCAGCGCCAACTGGACTGCCTTCTGCGTTTACCAATGTGAAAATGATCCTTAAATTTTACTTGACTTATCATTGGTTGTGGTGTATTCTTCGTATGGAAGTCATGGCATTCCCCCTTTATTTTCGCCCCGCCTAATGCCTTGTCTTTCACTCCTTTTCTACATAACATATTTGTCGTGTCACTGTGAAAGTTTCTCGCTGTTTCTGTAACCTGAACAGATAACACAGGGAGCTATCGATGTCATCAGAAAGTGAATATTCCTGTTTTGGCGATTTTGTACGCTTTAGCCGATTTGTAGATTCTGGGGCCTTAGATCGCTTTAAAGCTTACGTCAAGGTTTTCATTGATTCTAAGCATATAGAATCTCAAATTTTAGTAGTTCATAGTCCGTATTTAGAGATCAGTCACGCAAACCATCATCAAGATTTCGTTGACAGCGACAATGCTTCTGGGGCTGGACTAGGTACGGGAAAAACTGATCTCCTCGAAATTGCGTCACGTCATTTGACCGAACTGCGCTTTAACGTTTGCGCGTTTGAGAAAATTGGGAAGCGAATTGATGAATTCGATAGTTTCTACCAAGATATTTTTTTGGATTGGGTCACCGAGCAGGACCCACATCTCTTAATTTCGCGACGACAAAAAATACTTGATAGGGCTGAGTTTTTTTGGTCAAGATTTAGCCTTCTTGTTTCTGCTGCATTAACCCCTTTGGCTATAGTCATCGCCTATCTGCTTACATGGTTAGGATTTCGGTCAATTGAGTTTGTTGCAGCACCAAGTAATGTCAGCTTCTTACTGAAAATCGTCCAACCATTTATAACATATCAGTACCCTCTTCTGATCCTTGGATGCTTAGTACTAATTCTGTGGATACCTTACTCCTGGGGATCTTTGCAGCGAAGTAAAGATTTACATGAGCGTTGGAATGAGCTAGGAATTGTTTACAGAGCATCTCAAAGCACTAAAAGTATAGAGGAAATCCTGGTTAACCAACCGGAGAAAATTCTCCGAAGTGTTTCCAAAAAGAGCCGTCACCTTGCAATTTTGCTTGATGATGTTGGGGCCATCGATGAAGCCAGCTTCAAAAAATTTGTTAACCTTGCTGATGTTGCACGCGATAAGAAACTGTGCAAACTGCTAATTATACTCACCTATACTCCCACTAATCCTGTACTTAGGCGTAGCGATCGCCATTGGCTTCAGAGTGAATTGTCTTTAGTTAGAATAACTGAACGTGGTTGGGTAAATCTTGAACTTGCAGCTATTACAAAAGGTCAATTAACTAATCTATTGTGGGAATATTATCAAGATGAAAAAGCGGAATATTTTCAGCACCTGCTTGAAGCTACTTACACAGAAGCAAGATCTAATACAGGTTTGCTCTTAGCCTTTTTTCGTTTCGAAGATAAGAAGTTAGGCTCACGTGAACTGTTTTTGGCGCTGAACGAGGCGGTAATTAACGCTCATTTTGACCAGTTTTTGAACTATGATCGACGAGCTGTAACTCAAATACTGGATTCCGTTCACGTTTATGCTCAAGAAAACGCACAAGAGTGTTTGGAAACACTTAAGTATATACTTGCGCACCGAAATCATGCAGTAAGCGTTACCAATCTAGCCGAGCTAGTGGCTGGTAATCTGCAACATAATGTTGAAATCTATCTTGAAATTTTGTCATCAAACGAAATAGATATGTTGCAGATAAGCAACGCTGGAAGTCAAAGGTATGTGGACTTTCGTTATAGATACCTCTATGCAATTTTGTATTCCGGCTGGCAAGAATGGAGACAAAACTGTGAAGTTTATTTTAGTGCAGTCTTTCATTACCTGCATTCGAGCAGAGATCTAGCGCAAGATGACGAAGAGCTAGCTATTCGTTCACTGCCCACCAAGTTAGCGGTCGATGTTTTATGGAGGGCAGGAGAATATTATTACCGCTTTGCTGGTTCGTCTCCGGCTGGCACAGCATTACGTTATTACGAAGATGCTTTGCATAAACTTTTATATTTGCTAAATACCCCTTTTGATGAAAAAGAAGGGATATGGAATCTTGTACGGACAAACAACTGGGATCAAAAGAGTCGTGCCAAATATAATCCGCTTAGACAATGGTCCAAGGAATCGTATTCCATTTCACGTTATGGTAATAATTTACTGATTTTTCATCTGACTTATATTGTTGGTCGCTTATATTGGATTCAGGGTAATTGGCAAGCTGCAGAAAAGCTTTGGATGCAACAGTGGCCTGAAGTGGTTAGAAAACTCAGTTCTCACGTATCTTCCAAAAAAGATAGAACAGATTTAATGACTGCAGACCTTGAAATCAACATAGCTCGAATTGAAATGCTCTATGTCTTAGGTTCTGCTCCAGGCTGGGATGAAGTAATCAGAATTTGCAGTCTAGCTACAACGCAAGCAAAGTTGAGCAATAGGGTTTCTATACTTCGCCTTTATGAGTTACTAACTGCTTACTATAGACGAGTTGGTGTTGGTAACGAGTTACGCCCATACCGCTTCTTGCGCTCTACACCAGAGCTCACTGAGCTAACAAGCTTATTGTCTGAACAAAGTCTACCTGTTACAGATAAACTAAGGCTTCTAAATTTATGTGCTAATGCCTACTGGCAGCTAATTGAAGTAGATCTTCCGGACTTGTCGGACATCAATCTTACTCGCTCTTACGAGCTAAAGTTCGACCATTCAGCATGGAATTCCCTAAAGGATATTTTTGCTAAACAAACATCGTTATTTATTGAAAA
>JBBRVA010000685.1:0-4785 GCA_038247295.1 Caldilineales bacterium
CGAAACGCTGGCGATTGCCATGAACCGTATCGGCGGCAAGAGCAATACTGGCGAAGGCGGCGAAGATCCTGAGCGTTATAGCTGGACGAATGAGCAAAACGACTCCAAAAATAGCGCGATCAAACAGGTCGCGTCGGCTCGTTTTGGTGTCACCAGTAACTACCTGGTCAACGCCCGCGAGTTGCAGATCAAGATGGCGCAAGGGGCCAAACCTGGCGAAGGCGGTCAATTACCCGGCGCCAAGGTCTACCCGTGGATCGCCAAGGTGCGCCACTCGACCACGGGGGTGGGGCTAATCTCACCGCCACCGCACCATGACATCTACTCGATTGAAGATTTGGCCGAGTTGATCCACGACTTAAAAAATGCCAACCACCATGCCCGTATCAGCGTCAAGTTGGTGTCGGAGGTGGGCGTCGGCACAATTGCGGCTGGGGTGGCCAAAGGTCACGCCGACGTAATCTTGATCAGCGGCCACGACGGCGGCACCGGCGCATCACCGCTGACGAGCATCAAGTATGCCGGTCTGCCTTGGGAACTGGGCCTGGCGGAGACGCATCAAACCCTGGTGCTCAACAATCTGCGCAGCCGGGTGGCGATAGAGACGGATGGTCAACTCAAGACCGGCCGCGATGTGGCAATTGCCGCCTTGCTCGGCGCCGAAGAGTTTGGCTTTGCCACTGCGCCCCTAGTTTCGCTCGGTTGTATCATGATGCGCGTCTGTCATCTGGACACTTGCCCGGTCGGTGTGGCGACCCAAAACCCCGAGCTGCGCAAGAAGTTCACCGGCGACCCGCAACATGTGATCAACTTTATGACCATGATTGCCCAGGAATTGCGCGAATATATGGCAAAACTGGGTTTCCGCACGATCAATGAGATGATCGGCCGCACCGACAAGTTGGAAGCACGCCAGGCAATTGACCACTGGAAGGCTAGCGGCATTGACCTCTCGCCCTTGCTCTGGCAGCCAGACATGCCCGAAGATGTAGGCCGTTATTGCCAGATCGGGCAAGATCACGGGCTTGATCAAGCGCTGGACAACCAGGTGCTGCTTGGGCTCTGCGAACCGGCGCTGGCGCGTGGCGAAGCGGTAAAGGCGACCGTACCCATCCGCAATGTCAACCGGGTGGTCGGCACGATTCTGGGCAGCGAAGTCACCCGCCGCTATGGTGTAGCAGGCTTGCCCGACGATACCATTCATTTGCACTTCCAAGGGTCGGCAGGGCAAAGTTTTGGCGCTTTCATCCCACCCGGCATTACACTGGAATTAGAGGGTGATGGCAACGATTATTTTGGCAAAGGGCTTTCCGGCGGCAAGGTCATTGTCTATCCGTCGACAGAGGCGACCTTCCGTGCCGAAGAGAATGTGATCATCGGCAACGTGGCTTTGTATGGCGCCACTGCTGGCGAGGCGTATATTCGGGGCATGGCCGGCGAACGTTTTGGCGTGCGCAACAGTGGCGCTGATGCCGTCGTCGAAGGTGTTGGCGATCATGGCTGTGAATATATGACCGGCGGCCGCGTGGTCGTTTTGGGTCAAACGGGCCGTAATTTTGCGGCCGGCATGTCGGGTGGTATTGCCTATGTGCTCGACTGGGATGGCAATTTTGCCAACCATTGTAACCAAGAGATGGTATGGTTAGAAAGTTTGGCCGACGAAGCAGAGATCGCTGAAGTCAAGGCTATGATCGAGCGCCATGCCGACTATACCAATAGTGAGTTGGCGTTGCGGGTGTTGATCCGTTGGGAAGAACTGCTGCCCAAATTTGTCAAGATCATGCCCAAGGATTACAAGCGCGTGCTAGAGGCCTTCAACCGGGTGCAGGCACAGGGTCTCAGCGGTGATGAAGCAGTGATGGCAGCATTTGAATCGAACAAGAGCGATGTGTCACGCGTGGGTGGTAATTAGCAGCCTGACGAATTGTGCAAGAATAAGCTAAAGAGATTGGAGAGTAGAGATTGACATGCCGCAATCTCTACTCTCCAATCACTAATTTCAAAGTCTAAAAGTTATTTCTAAACCGTTACTTACACACGCGCGGCGATGCTTTAAGCAGGAGGCTAGGCAAAGATGGGTAAACCAACAGGGTTTCTAGAATATATTCGCGAGCTTCCGGTTGAGCGCGCGCCGTTAGAACGGATTCACGACTGGAATGAATTCCACCACCATATGCCCGAAATCAAGCTGCAACAGCAGGGCGCGCGTTGTATGGATTGTGGCATTCCTTTCTGTCACACGGGGCAGTTGATCAACGGCATGGCCTCGGGCTGTCCGATTAATAACCTGATTCCAGAATGGAATGATCTGGTCTTCCGCGGCCTCTGGCGCGAGGCGCTGGATCGGCTGCACCAGACCAACAACTTTCCCGAGTTTACCGGTCGCGTCTGCCCGGCGCCCTGCGAAGGCTCTTGCACGTTGGGCATTATCGATCCACCGGTGACGATCAAGAGTATCGAGGAAGCCATTATCGAAAAGGGCTTCGAGGAAGGCTGGGTACAGCCGGAACCGCCCAAAGTGCGTACCGGCAAAAAGGTGGCCGTGGTGGGCTCGGGTCCGTCGGGTCTGGCCTGTGCGGCACAACTGAACAAAGCCGGCCACTGGGTGACTGTCTTCGAGCGCGCCGACCGCGTCGGCGGACTGCTCATGTATGGCATCCCCAACATGAAGCTGGACAAAGAACTCGTGGTGCAGCGTCGCGTCGACTTGCTCAAGGCCGAAGGGATCGAATTCATCACCAAAACCGAGGTCGGCAAAGATTACCCAGTGGATAAATTGCGCGCGGAATTCGATGCGATTGTGCTCTGTGGTGGGGCCACTAAGCCTAACGATTTGCCAATCGAAGGGCGCAATTTGAAGGGCATCCACTTTGCGATGGAGTTTTTGCATGGCAATACCAAACATCTGCTCGACAGCCGCAACGACATCTACCCGAATGGCCACTTCTTCTCCGCCAAGGACAAAGATGTAATTGTGATCGGTGGTGGCGACACGGGGACAGACTGCGTCGGTACGTCGCTGCGCCACCAATGTCGCAGCTTGGCCCAGTTTGAAATTGTGCCGCAGCCACCACTAGAACGCGCGGCCGATAATCCGTGGCCACAATGGCCGCGCGTCTACAAGCTGGATTATGGTCAGGTCGAAGCGCAAGAACTATATGGCGCTGATCCGCGCCAGTATCAAATCTCGACCAAACGCTTTGTGGGTGATGAACACGGCCATGTTAAAGAGCTGCACACCGTCAACGTCAACATGAAATTTGTCGACGGGCGCATGACTTTTGAGGAAATCCCTGGTAGCGAGCAAGTATGGCCCGCCCAACTAGTGCTGTTGGCGATGGGTTTCCGCGGCCCCGAAGATACCCTCGTCGGTCAACTGGGGCTGGAGCGCGATCCACGATCGAATGTCAAGGCTGATCATGGCAAGTTCAAGACCAGCATTGATGGCATCTTCGCCGCTGGTGATATGCGCCGCGGCCAAAGCCTGGTGGTCTGGGCGATCAATGAAGGGCGTGGCGCCGCCCGCGAGTGTGACCGTTGGTTGATGGGCGAAACAAGTTTGCCTTGATGCATGGGTACATAAAGTAAAAAGGACACGGATAGTCTGATCCGTGTCCTTTTTTATTGGAGCGTCCACTGCACAGATGATTTGCGCAGAAGTCGCAAAAGTTTGGTTGACTTGGCGGGCGTTGGTGGTACAATGGTAGAAAGTAGAGATAAGAAAGGAGAGTTATGAATCCAACAACTGCTGATATTCCATCTTCGAATGTGACTGTGCAAGTGGCATTGCCTGCGACTTTACTAGCAGAAAATGGTATCTCGCATCAGGAAGCCAGTGCTGAATTATTGCGTGCTTATGTTCTTTCTTTATATCGTCGCGATCGCATTTCGACAGGTAAAGCAGCCCGATTACTTGATGTAGATCGTCTGACTTTTATCCGTATATTGGCTGAAGAGCGTATCCCTTATCTTGATTATACAGTTGACGAGCTTGATGCGGAGCTGATGGTGGCGAGCCAATGGCCTCAGGCATAGTTGTCAGCGACACATCAACGCTAATTGCGTTAGCGTGGCTAGATAGGCTTGATTTGATTTTTGATCTTTTTGGATCAATTCATATTCCTGTCGCAGTCGAAGTCGAATTATACCGGAATCTAAAGCTTGTTGGCATCTCTGAGTTTAAGGCGACTGCATGGGTAATTGTTACACCAGTACGTGATGAACTCGCTGTAAAGCTCCTTCAAGATCAATTGGATATAGGCGAAAGTGAAGCAATCGTCCTTGCCCATGAGTTAGGGGCCAGTCTGTTGCTGATGGATGAGCGTCGCGGTCGGCGGCGTGCGCAACAGAGCAATCTATCCGTTCTTGGTACACTCGGCATTTTGTTGCGCGGTCGTCAGCTAGGGCTTGTACAGCGGGTGCAACCATTGCTCGACCACTTGCGTCAACTACCTTTTTACATGAGCGAGTCGCTTTACACAGAGATTTTACAGCCGGCAGGCGAATCAAATGGATAAAGAAAAGTCAGGATCAATGTAATGGTTAGTAACAAGAAACGACTCTTGATCACCGGTATGAGCGGTCTGATTGGCGGCGCGTTGCGCGCAAAGCTGGAAAACGACTACGAGCTAACCGCGCTCAACCGCAGCGAAGTGCCTGGTCTGCCTTGCTTTCAGGCCGATATCGCCGATTTTGCTGCGATCCAGCCCGCGTTTGTTGGCCAAGATATGGTCGTGCATTTGTCGGCCAATGCCAACATGCACGCGCCTTGGGAAGATATTTTGC
>JBBRVA010000686.1:0-4779 GCA_038247295.1 Caldilineales bacterium
GACCAATGTGAGCTATGGTCCCGAAGGCCCCAAGTTTGAACCAGTAGACGAAGAGGAAGTGGCGCAGATTGTTGAAATCTTGGTGGCCAATGGGGTTACCTCAGATACGCTAAATGTAAACATCTTTGGCCGTTCCGGCTACTACGGCCCCGGCCCAGCGATGACAATTGATTTCCCCTATGCCGAACCGGCCAACCTGAATAATTTCCTTGCCACCTTGCAAGAAGCGCTGGATGACGAACGAGCGCCGACGATTCAACAAGTAACGGCCGTCTTCCTGGTCGAGGATTGTACTACCCTGGAAGCGCAAGCCTGGCAACAGGCGTTGAGTAATGCAGAGGAGCGCGCCACCGCCGCCGCCGGATTGATGCAGGTAACCCTGGGCGAGTTGACCAGTATTGCCGAGATGAGCGTAGCCTCGCCCTACGGCCAGTCGGTCAGCGGCTGCGCCAAACTGGAAGCGGCTTCGCATGCGGTGGACATCGGTTCCTTCCTCAGCAACAGCCAAAACTCGGCCGATACGGTCGAGGTATCGATTAATCTGCAAGCCACCTACGCGATTACGCGCTAAACGTTAAACAGACAAGGAGACAGGGTAATTTTTATTCCCCGTCTCCTTGTTTCCCTGTCTCCTTGTTTCCCGGCTTCCCCACTGCCCCCAATAATTTGACAACAAATAGGCCAACTGTTATATTCCTTCCAATTAAAATAGCATACTCTTATCCAGAGAGGCGGAGGGACCGGCCCAAAGAAGCCTCGGCAACCGGGTGATAATTACAGCAACGGTGCTGTTCAGCCAAGGTGCCAATTCCGGCAGAATTTTCTGGACGATGAGAGGCAACACCGAGCTTCCCACTCATCCCCACGCTGGGGATTTTTCTTTTTGCTGACCCTGTAAGGCTCGGCATAGTCTGTGCGCCCTCTCATCTGCTTGGTGAGCGGGCTTTTTTATATTTTTTTATCCCTATATAGAGTCCATTTTTCATTGGCGTAACGACTTGATTATTTGGTTGTTCACTATTACCTAGGAGTCTCCTTGTTATGATCGTCATCAAATTCGGCGGCACATCGGTCGGCAGCGTCGAAGCCTTTACGCAAGTCACAAAAATTGTGCAGCAAAAAATAGCCCAGCAGGCGACCACAGCACGACCGGGCGTCGTGATCGTTACCAGTGCGATGAGCGGCGTTACCAATACATTGATCGCGGCCGCTAAAACGGCTTCCACCAGCAACACGGAAGATAGCCACCGCGAGGTGCAAAACGCACTGCTTGTCAAACATCAAACCGTGGCTGGGCAACTGATCGAAGACGGCGCCGAACGCGCTAGCCTGGGCCACATTCTGGATCAACGCCTTTACGAATTCGACCGCCTCTGTCGCGGCATCGCTATCTTGGGCGAGCTGACCAATCGCGGGCTCGATGTGATCAGCGGTTTGGGCGAGCGACTGAGTGCGCCGCTGTTGGCGGCCGTCTTGCGCGCCCAGGGAATCAAGGCCGAATATGTCGATGCCACCGAACTGATTGTCACTGATGATGTGCATGGCAACGCTTCGCCCTTGATGGAGCTGACGGAAGAACGTTGTCGCGCCCGTTTATTGCCGCTGGTCGAGCAGGGAATTGTCCCGGTTATCACGGGTTTTATTGGCGCCACGGTGCGCGGGGTGACCACCACGTTGGGTCGTGGCGCCTCCGATTATTCAGCCGGCATTATTGGCGCCGTATTAGATGCCGACGAAATTCAAATTTGGACCGACGTCAATGGCGTCATGACCGCTGACCCGCGTGTCGTACCCAATGCGCGCAGTTTACACCAGCTCAGCTACGAAGAAGTGGCCGAATTGGCTTACTACGGCGCTAAAGTGCTCCATCCGCGCGCCGTTACGCCAGCGGTGGCCAAAAAGATTCCTGTGCTCGTCCTTAACACCTTTCAACCAGAGCATGGGGGGACGCGCATTATCGAACGCAGCAACAGCGAAGATAAGGGCGCCGTCAAAGCCGTTACGGCAATCAAAGGTTTGAACCTGATTACGGTGGCCGGTCGCGGGATGATGGGCGTGCCGGGCATTGCCGCGCGCACTTTTGGCAGTGTGGCCAAAGTGGATGCCAATGTCTTAATGATCAGCCAGAGCAGCAGCGAGCAGAGCATCTGTTTTGTCGTACCCCAAACCGCGGCCGATACGGTGATCAACGCGCTACGCGCCGAATTTAAACATGAACTCGAACGCGACTATATTGACCAGATTAATGGCCAACCCGATATTGTGATTGTTGCGGTGGTTGGGAGCGGCATGCGCGGCACGCCAGGTTTGGCGGCCGGCATCTTTAGGGCTGTGGGTGAGCAACATATTAATGTGATTGCCATTGCGCAAGGCTCAAGCGAAGCCAATGTCAGCCTGGTTGTGGATGACGCCGATGCTAATGCTGCCGTGCGCGCGATTCACGATCTGTTCGAACTGCACAAGCCGACAGAGGAGCGGATGGGAAACAGGTAAGGAAACGGGATACGGTGACACCCTTACCATTTCCTGTATCCCGTTTTCCGTTTCCTGTTTCCCTACCTATTTGTGTTATAATCCAGCCTGTTTGTCGAGGGAGCCAGACATTGTTTTGTGCTCCTTTTCATCAGCAGCCCAGTTACCGGAGTCAATGATCCATGCACGAAATACCTGTTATTTTATTTGGTGTCGGCGGCGTTGGCCGTGCGCTCATTCGCCAGATCATCGAAAATCGCACCTATCATGCCAGCCAATATGGCATTGCGCTTCAGCTTGTGGCGGTTTGTGATCGCAGCAGCGCGGTCATTGAGTTGGATGGTGGGCTGACGGACGAGACCTTACGCGAACTGCTGGTGCTGAAAGCGGCTGGCAACTCCTTGGCCGACCATGCCCTGGGTGGCGACCAAAATGATTTGACCGGCATTGTTGATATCGCCGGGCGCACAGGAGCGATTGTGGTGGACTGTACTGCCACAGACATTACCGTCCCTGCGCTGCTTTTCTCACTAGAGCAAGGCTATAAAATTGTTCTTGCCAACAAAAAACCCTTAACTGTGCAACAGGATGTCTACAACCGGCTCACCAGAGCCGGCGCCACCACCGTTGCCAATCCAGGTTTGCGCGATTTGGCCCACAGTCGTTGGGAAACTACTTGTGGTGCGGCCCTGCCCGTCATTGTCACCTTGAACCGGTTGATGGCCTGTGGCGATGAAGTGCGGCGGATCGCCGGCACTTTTTCCGGCACACTAGGCTATGTCATGACGGGGTTGCAAGCTGGCCGGCCTTTTAGCGAAATTGTGCGCGAGGCGCACCAATTGGGCTATACCGAGCCAGACCCGCGCGATGATCTGGGTGGTGTCGATGTCGCGCGCAAAGCGTTGATCCTGGCACGTGGCCTGGGCTGGCGTATGGAACTGAGCGACGTTCAGGTGACCAGCCTCTATCCAACGAGCATGGACAAATTATCTGTCGATGAGTTTATGCAGGCGTTGCCAGAACTGGACGAACAATTTCAGCAGCAGGGACAAGCCGCGGCGGCACAAGACAAGGTATTGCGCTTTGCAGCCACCGTGGAAAATGGCCAATGTCGCGTTGGGCCCACGCTGGTAGATGCTAGTAGTCCACTTGGTCGGTTGAGCGGCACAGATAACCTGGTCGAATTCTATACCCGCTGGTATACCCCAAGCCCGCTTGTGGTACAAGGGCGCGGCGCCGGGGTCGATGCGACAGCATCTGGCGTGCTGGCGGATATGATCGACCTAACATTTACAAATTAGATACGAGATATTGGAGATTAGGCAGGCTGATTCAGCAATGAAGCTCAGAATATCCAATACCCAATCTCCAATTACCATAAAACGGAGACCTTTCCATGAAGAAGATCAAAGTCGGCGTTCTCGGTGCAACAGGCGCCGTGGGCCAACGATTTGTACAAATGCTCCAGGGCCACCCCTGGTTTGAATTGACGGCGCTGTGCGCTTCGGAACGCAGCGCCGGCAAGCGCTATGCCGAGGCCTGTAAGTGGAATCTGCGCGGCGACATGCCGGCCCACCTGCGCAATGTGATCTTGCAAGATTGTAAACCAGACATCGATTGCCAGATTGTCTTTGGGGGTCTGCCTACCGACGTAGCCGGCCCGATCGAGCAAGAATTTGCCGCCGCCGGCTATATTGTCTGTAGCAATTCGAGCAACCACCGTTATGATGCTGATGTGCCGTTGATGATCCCAGAAGTGAACCCTGACCATCTGGCGCTGATCAATCTCCAGCAGCGCAAGCGCGGTTGGAAGGGCTTTATCATCTGTAATCCCAACTGTAGCACCACCCATCTGGTCAGCGCGCTCCATCCGCTGCATGTCCAATTTGGCGTTAGCAAAGTCTTTGTTGTCACCATGCAAGCAGTCAGCGGTGCTGGTTATCCAGGGGTCAGCAGTATGGACATCATGGACAATGTCGTGCCCTATATCGGCGGCGAAGAAGCGAAGATGGAGCAGAAAGAGCCGCAAAAGCTGCTCGGTCAACTCCAAGGCGAGCATATTGCGTATGCCGATTTCGTCGTCAGCGCCCACTGCAACCGCGTGCCGGTGCGCAATGGTCACTTGTTGGCCGTTAGCCTGGAATTCAACCGCAAGCCCAGCCAGGAAGAAATTTTGAATGCCTGGCAGAATTATGATCCACTGCCGCAGCAATTGCGTTTGCCCAGCGCCCCCCAGCCGGCCATTCTCTATGATGATCGCCAGGACCGGCCGCAGCCGCGCCTGGATCGGCTGGCGGGCACCGTGGC
>JBBRVA010000687.1:0-4777 GCA_038247295.1 Caldilineales bacterium
GTGCTGCCGGGCTGGGATGACGCTGCCGCGCCGTCGATTGATGAAGTGCGGCGTGCGTTGGCGATCAAGGCGGTGCGCGCGCTGGGCGTCACGCCGGCGCGCTGGGTAGCGGATTACTTCCGCACGCAGAAGCGCCTGACCGAACCGTTGATCGAAAAATTAGCCGACGAGGGGGTGCTGTTGCGCGTCGCGGTCGAGGGCTGGACGGAACCGGCTTATCTCCATCCCGAAAATTTGGCCTTGGCAGAAGCCGTGGCAGACAGTGAAGTGCAGGCAACACACACCACATTGCTTTCGCCCTTCGACCCGATCACTTGGGATCGAGCGCGCGCGTTGGCCCTCTTTGGCTTCGACTATCGGATTGAATGTTACACGCCCGAAGCCAAACGGCGCTATGGCTACTTCACCTTACCCATCTTGCACCGCGACCAGTTGATCGGGCGGCTGGACGCCAAAGCCCATCGCCGCGCGCGCCGCTTCGAGGTGAAAGCGCTGCATTTAGAGCCGGATGTAACTGTAACAGACGCATTGATCGCTGACTTGGCCGGCGCGCTGGCGGTCTGTGCGCGTTGGCACAAAACGCCAGAAGTGACCATCACCTGGGCCGATCGACCTGAATTAGCGGATCGGTTAGTGGCAAAGGTACGCGATGTTGCTGATGGAACGATGGCCTCTGTTGTCTAACTTATACCTCAGTATGGATTATGGTATAATGTACAAACGATAGTTTGGTACGCATGGAGGACAACAATGCCAGAAACAATTACTGCAATTTATGAAAATGGAATCTTACGTCCACTTGTTCCCCTGGCATTACGCGAACGCGAGACGGTTCAAATCCAAATTTTGCCTTTTGGCAGTGTAGACGAAACGCAGCTGGCAATTCAGTTGCTCGTAAAAGCTGGTTTGTTAACGCCTCCTACTGGTGGATCTGAATCTGGGCCAGTTTCCGAGGTAGATCGTCGCAAATTGGCGCAAAGGTTAAGTAATGCGACCACAAAACCATTATCTGAAGTGATTATCGAGGAGCGCGGGGAGTGGTAGATGAAAATCACCCAGTTTGAAATCCTAAAAGTCCCCCCCAGTTGGGTCTGGCTGCGTGTACATACCGACGCTGGCATCACCGGCTTGGGCGAACCGTTCCTGGAAAATCACCCCGAAAGTGTGATCGCCGAAGTGCGGCGCTTGGAACCGTTCTTGATCGGCCAGGACCCGCGCCGGATCGAGGCGCTGTGGGAAACAATGTACAACGCTGGCCTCGGCTACAAAGGCGGCCCGGTGACGATGAGCGCGCTGAGTGGCATCGACATGGCGTTGTGGGATATTGCTGGTAAGGCGGCTAATCAGCCGGTCCATCAAATGTTGGGTGGGGCGTGTCGGGATCGGATCAAAATGTACCGTGCAACCGGCCCAGCCCAGCCTCATTGTGTCGAGCCAGGACAACCCTATCGCGCCGGCTATGCCGCGCAGCAGAAACCAAAACGACGCAGTGACGATCCGCAAGCGTGGGCCGAGTGCGCGCAGGTCTTGGTCCAGGAGTGGGGGTTTCGCGCCTTGAAGGTGCATTTTGGCCCCGGCGAAGGGCTAGAGGCGACGACCAAAGTTGATCAGTGGGCGGAAATTTTTGCAGCGATCAAAGCCGCGGCTGGTCCAAGTGTCGATGTGGCAGTCGATATCCACAACCCGCACCCGCGTATTGCCATGCAACTGATCGCCGCGCTGGAGCCGCATCGCCCTCTCTTCATCGAGGAGCCGATGCCGGTGGAACGGGTGGATATCCTAGCGCAGATTGCGCAAACGACACGGGCGCCGATTGCGGCTGGGGAACGCTGGATGGGCAAATGGATCTTCTTCGATGCACTGCGCAACGGCTCCCTCGCCGTGGTACAGCCCGACCTGGCCCATGCCGGCGGCATTACGGAATGTAAGAAGATTGCTGCCATCGCCGAAGCGGCTTATGCCAAGGTCGCGCTGCATGCGCCGCTCAGTCCGTTGGCGTTGGCGGCGTCGATTGCGCTGGATGCCTGTTTGCCCAATTTCCTGGTGCAGGAACACAACGAAGTCAACGATTGGCGCGAAAACGGCAAAACCTATATTGGCCAAGGCTATCTCAAAACACCATTTGTGTTGGATGATGACGGCTGTGTGGCCGTAGCGCAGGGACCCGGTCTAGGTGTCGAACTGGACGAGGCCGGCATGCAGGCGATTATGCGCCAACCGTGGAGCGAACAGCGCGGGTGAGCTGATATTTTCATTTACAACAACGGATTCAGACAGCAACGGATAATACAGGAACAAATCCGTTGCCGTCTGAATCCGTTGTTGTCTTAACCGGAATTGATCACAGTCGCCATCGCTGGTAAACTATATGCCACGTGCTCCTTTTACTCACGCTTACACACCAACGGAGAAAACCCATGTTTCTAACTCGTCACCAAACCCCGACCGGATCATGTTGGGCCGCGGATGGCCGTCTGCTGCCCGGCGGGCTGACGCTGGCTGCCCTCTTAACCTTGCCCCAAAGTGCGCTGGTCGATCTACTCAATACCATCCCTACCACCGAGGCCGCAACTGGCCCCTTGCTGACCCCCGTCGAGCCCACCCAGGAAGTCTGGGGTAGTGGCGTCACCTATCTGCGCAGCCGCGAGGCGCGCAAGGCCGAATCGACGATCGCCGATGTTTACCAGCGCGTCTACGACGCCGAGCGCCCGGAGCTTTTCTTTAAATCGGCCGGTTGGCGCACAGTCGGCCACGGCCAGCCGGTGCGGATCCGCAAGGACACGCGCTGGAATGTACCCGAACCAGAATTGACGCTGGTTGTCAATGCCCATCAGGAGATTGTCGGTTATAGCGTGGGCAACGATATGTCTTCACGCGACATCGAGGGCGAAAATCCGCTCTATCTACCGCAAGCCAAAACCTACAACGGCTCCTGCGCCGTAGGACCCGGGATCGAAATTATCGCCGCCAGTACAATGACGGATCTGACAATTGAGCTTCAGATTACGCGTGACGGCGCGGTTGCCTTTAGCGGCGAAACTTCGACCAGCAATATAAAACGCTCATTGCCGGAACTCGTCACCTATCTCTGTCGCGAACTGGATTTTCCTAATGGGGCATTCCTTATGACCGGCACCGGCATCGTACCGCCCGATCATTTCACGCTCCAAGCGGGCGATGTGATTCGTATCACGATTGGCGGACACGCATTGGAAAACCAGGTTGCCTAAAATTTTTGACTGCTTAGGGAGAATAAAAATGCAACAGTATAAAAATCTAATCGACGGCGAATGGGTCGATTCATCCGACGGCAAAACCTTTGAAAACCGCAACCCAGCACAATTGGACGACATTCTCGGTGAGTTCCCATTGGCGACTAAGGCTGATGTCGAGCGCGCGATTGATGCCGCCGCCGCCGCCTTGCCAGCATGGGGTAACTTGCCCGGCCCCGCCCGCGGCGCGATTCTGGACAAAGCCAGCCGCATTTTGGAAGCACGCCTGGATGAAATCGCCACCGTTTTGACCCGCGAAGAGGGCAAAACGTTGACCGAAGCCAAGGGCGAAGTGACTCGGGCTCGCGATATCTTCCGTTATTATGCGGGTGAAGGCTGGCGCGCCGGCGGCAACGTCTTGCCCAGCAATACCGGCGGCGAATTGCTCTACACCCGGCGCGAACCGCTGGGCGTGGTTGCGCTGGTCACGCCTTGGAACTTCCCCATCGCCATCCCGGCATGGAAAATGGCTCCGGCGCTGGCCTATGGTAACACCGTCGTCTTCAAACCGGCCTCCTTTGCGCCGCAGACCGCGATGCTGTTGGTGGAAGTATTGGTCGAGGCTGGCTTACCCAAGGGCGTTGTCAATTTTGTCACTGGTTCGGGCCGCACGGTGGGCGATACGTTGGTTGGCAGCCCCAAGGTGCATGGCGTCAGCTTTACTGGCTCGGTGAGTGTGGGCATGGGCATCTACGAAAAGGCGATTAAGAACCTGACCCGCGTGCAACTGGAAATGGGCGGCAAAAACCCGACCATTGTCCTCAAAGATGCCAACATCGACACCGCCGTGAAAATGGTAGTGGCGGGTGGTTTTGGTCTGACTGGGCAAGCTTGCACGGCTACCAGCCGTGTGATCGTCGAGGATGCGATTGCCAATGATTTTGCCGCGGCCTTAACCCAAGCGGCGCGCAATCTAAAAGTGGGCAACGGCTTGGAAGCTGGCGTGCAGATGGGGCCGGCAGTGAGCGAAGATCAGTTGCAAACCGATCTGGAATATATCGGCATTGGGCAAAAAGAAGGCGCCAAACTGTTGATCGGCGGCAGCCAGGCGGGCGATGGTGGCTACTACGTGCAGCCGACCGTCTTCGACCATGTCGAAATGCAAATGCGTATTGCCCAAGAGGAGATCTTCGGGCCGGTAATCGGCATTATGCGCGCCAGCGATTTTGAAGACGCCCTCGCCAAAGCCAACGGCATCGGCTTTGGCCTCTCGGCTGCGGTGATCACCAACGACTTGCAGAAAGCCTTCCAGTTTGCCAACCGGATCGATGCCGGCGTCGTCAAGATCAACGAGCCGACGACGGGGCTAGCGTTGCAGGCGCCCTTTGGTGGCTTCAAACATTCCAGTGCCAATACGTTTAAAGAGCAGGGCCAAGCCGCGATTGAGTTCTACACGCGCACGAAGACGATCTACGTGGGACATGGCTAATTTTCGATTTTTGATTTTCGATTTTTGATTGACGAAGTAGCTTCGTATAGTTCTTACGGTGGCGGTGCTTGTAGAA
>JBBRVA010000688.1:0-4756 GCA_038247295.1 Caldilineales bacterium
CGCTGGCCCTGGTGGTCGGGGTGCCGATGGGCATCATCATGGCCTTAAAGCCCTATTCGCTGATCGATTACATTTTGACCGTGATCGCCTTTGTTAATCTCTCGATCCCCTCATTCTTCGTCGGTTTAAGTTTTATCTATATTTTTGCCCTCAAACTAGATCTGCTGCCGACCTACGGCATGCAGACCATCGGCGAGCCTTTTTCACTGATCGACCGCGTGCGCCATTTGATCATGCCGGCCACCATCCTGGGCGTCTTTAATGCTGGGGTTTGGGCGCGCTACACTCGTGCTAGCATGCTCGATGTGCTGCACGCTGATTATGTGACGACGGCACGTGCCAAAGGCTTGCAGGAGTGGGTCGTCATCGTGCGCCACGCCTTTCGTAATTCCCTTATTCCACTGATTACGATTGTCACGATCAGCCTGCCCGCCTTGCTCGGTGGCGCGGTGATCATCGAAACCATCTTCCAGTGGCCGGGCATGGGGATGCTGGGCTATCGCGCCACCACCACGCGCGATTATCCCATCCTGATGGGCATCACCCTGATCAGCGCTACGATGATCCTCTTTAGCAATTTGCTCGCCGATATCTTATACGCGGTGGTCGATCCACGAATTCGCTACAATTAGCCGCAAATAGGCAATAATTTACGCAAGGAAATTCCAAAATTAAAATTATCCACGAAGTTCACGAAGCCACACGAAGCTTGGCTTTTCTTCGTGTGGCTTCGTGGATAACTATTTTTTTGTCGTAACCTAATCAACAGCCGTGTGATCAATCGAGTGGATCAAAGAACGTCAAGTCGGCGCCAAAATTATCCATTGCCGCCACGGCATCCCCTTGCATGCGCACACGGATCTGGCGGGTGCGATGGCGCAACGTGAGGGTTTGCGCGGCCAGCGGGAAGGCGATGCTGATCCAGCGGTTGACCGGCGGTTGGGCGATAAATAGGTAGCCATTGGTCAGTGTGAGGGGCTCCGCTACGCCACTGAGCACAATTGTCTGCGGATCAACCCAGGGCGGGATACGCACAAAAAGCGGCGCGGGTTGCTTCACGCGCACGCGTAGCGCCGGATGAGTGTACGGGGATTCAACCTGGATCGCGTCGGTCTCATGGTCAAAGAGCAGATTTACCCAGTGGCCAGCCACATCAAAGTGGGTTACGGCGCGATAGACCTCACACAGGGAAGCCACGGCGCCGCCGACAATATCCATGTTAAAGCCGACATGGTCGGCATCAACCGGTTCGTGGCCATAGGGCGCCGGGAAGCCAAACGCACCCAGATGACGGGCGGCAACTTCACGTTTGCCATCTTCACCATTGGGATTGGACGAGTTGGCGATGAAGGCAATGTCGCGCAGTTGCGCCGGCAACAGATGCCCGCGCACAATCCGTTCGGCGTCGTGATAATACTCCGGATAGCCCCAGCGTCCCAAGATCAGGGCCGTCTCGACGATATCACCGGTATTGTTGCATTCCCCCTTGTCGGGGTCGGCCTCATCACTGCTGATCTCGACGACCCAGCCCAGTTCATCGCGAATCTGCCAGAGACCATTGTCGTAGAAAGCGCGCACGCACGCCATCAAGGCCGCGTCCTGTGTCAAGTCTGCCAGTTGGGCGAGTGAAGACATAACACAGGTGGTAGAGTGGGTATGGACGCCAAAAGTTTCGCGGTTATAGGCGCCGTCGGCGGTGAAGAATTCGGCGATCAATTTGGCTTTGAGTTGCAGCGCCAACGCCAGCGCTGGTGCATAACCGGTGGCGCGATAGTATTTGACCAATGGTCCCAACGCACGCGCCAATCCCACAATAAAGGTCGAGTCGATCAGTTTTAGCCCTTGTTCACCTTCCAGACGCGCTTGATCCCACCCGGCAACAGGATCCCAGTAATCATTGATGGCGGCAATACTTGCCTCCGCCAACACTTGTGCCCACCGGGCCTGGCGAAAACGAGTCAATGCATACAGGGCGTGGAAACCTTCGCGCACATTGTGGGTTAGAAAGTTTAGCAATGGGCCGCCCAGTTCTTGGCGATTAAGTGGCAGCGGCAGCGCGCCACTGTAGGAAAAGCGGGCGGCCTGCGCATGTTTTTCCACGGCATCCTCATCCAAGCGAATGCCCAACGCGTCTTCGGCGTTGAGCAATGCATTCAGATGCCGACCCGGCACATGCGCTTCCGAATGGGCCCAGCTAAAACTCAGGTACGCTTTGGGCCGCACCCGCGAACCGAAGAAGGGAATGTCATTGTCGTCGGCATTGAAGACGTTCTGCATCGTCCGACAGCCCAGTGCGATCGCAGCACGCAGATCGGTCGTGTTGACATGCTGTAATTGGGTCAAGAAAATTCCTCCTCTTGGTCAATGTAGGTGCGGTTTTTAAACGCACGGTGGTGATCATGTCCAGATCATGCGGTTAAAAACCGCACCGACATTGACTGGATTATTTGGTTAAAGTTCATCATCCTCGTAAGCTCATGCACCACCGGAGAGCTCGACCAAAATTTTGATGCAATTGTCGCTGCGCGTATGCGCCATTTCGTAGGCATCCAGCACGCGCTCAAAGGCAAAGGTGTGGGTGATCAGCGGCTCAACGTCGATTTCGCCGCTGGCGATCATCGCCAAGGCCTGTTTTGTGGAGGTGTGCCCCGGCTCAAAGGCGGCGCCAGAATTGGTAATCGTGTGGCAATATTTGTCGAAAAAGATCCCAAAGTCGAATTGGATAGTCTGGGCGCGTGGGATGCCAAAATAAAGAAGATGACCATATCGTTTAACCAGCGCCGGCGCCAAATTGATCGAAGCTGGCTCACCGGCCGCTTCCACCACCACATCGGCCAATTCACCGTTGGTGATCTCGGCCACGGCGGCGAGGGCGTCGGTTTCGGCATTGTGGATGGCGTGCGTGGCGCCAAAGAGCTTGGCCGTAGCGACACGGGCGGCCTTGAGATCGATACCGATCACCTTGCTGGCCCCCATGCGCCGCAGCATAAAGTCAAAATAGAGCCCGGCTGAGCCCTGGCCGACGACCACCGCCGTTTTGCCTAAAAGGTTGGGCAGGCGTTTGCAGGCAAAGATCACCGTGCCCAGTTGTTGGGCTTGCAACATCAACTGCGGTGATTTATTTTTCGGCAAGACAAAAACATGCTCGGCCGGGGCTTGAAAACATTCGGTCATCGCCAATTGTGGCGGCGACAGGGTCAGCGCCCAATCGCCCACCTGAATGTTGCTGCCCGGCGCGTCCACCGCCTCGACCACGCCGACCATCTCATGCCCGCTGCTGCCCACGGCAAAGGGATATTCGTGCGGGTGCGAATAGTAGAGCATGTGGACATCGCTGCCACAGAGCGATAAATAGCGCGGGCGGACAATCACATGCCCCGGTTGTAGGGTGGGCCGAGCAATCTCGACAAATTCGATCTGGCCGCGGGCGACGACCTGTACAGCACGCATACGGATGATTACCTTTCTTGGCTGGAAATTGCGCTATCCCTTGACCGAACCCAACGTCATGCCGGTCACGATAAAGCGCTGGACAACAATAAAGAGAATAATGGGCGGTAACGCGGTGATAATAGCGGTGGCCATTAGTGGCCCCCACAAAAACACGTCGCCTAGAATGTAACTGCCCAGGCCGGTGGGCAGGGTCATTAGCTCGCGCCGGCTGACGAGGGTGACGGCGTAGAGAAATTCGTTCCACGAATTGGTAAAGCCAAAAATAAAGGCCGTGACAATACCTGGCGCGGCCAGCGGCAGCACAATGCGCCACAACACACCAAGGCGCGTGCAGCCATCAATGCGGGCGGCATCTTCCAACTCTTCCGGAATGCTACGAAAATAGCCGAGGATCAGCCAGGTGCAGAAGGGCACGTTGAAAGAGAGATAGGCGAAAAGTAGACCCCACAGGCCGCCCGTCAGGTGCAAGCTGAACATGAGGATAAACATAGGGATAAAGAGCAGCGATGTTGGAATCAGATAGGTAAAGAGGACGCCTTTGGCAATTGTGCGGTTGCCCCAAAATTTTAGCCGCACAATGCTATAGCCCGCCAGCACGCCGATCACCACCGAGACAGCGCTGCTGATAAACGAGACAACCAGGCTGTTGCGCAACCACATGACGGTAGGTCGCTCTTCAAAGACAAAACGATAGTTTTCGATAGTCAGGTCACGCGGGACGAGCACCTGTTGTTTGGTATAGACCTGTTTGCCTTTGCGCAGCGAGGTCAGCCCAATCCAGTAAAAGGGGAAAAGCGCCCCAAACAAGAGCCCGGCCAACGTCAGATAGGTAATGATTGCCAACAGAATTTTTTGGCGTTGAGTCGTTCTCATTCGGCCTCCCCGCGCAGCATCAAAGGTGAAAGAATCATGATGATCCCAATCAGCACCGGCGCTAGAATCACCGAGACGGTTTGGCCATAGCCCAGGCGCGAGGTGATAAAACCCAGCTTATAGGTGTAGGTGGCAAAAACATCGGTGGCGTGCCCAGGGCCGCCGCCGGTGAGCAGCCAAACCACGCTAAAATCGTTAAAGGTCCAGATCGTGGAGAGAATGGTCACCACCAGGATCACCGTGCGCAGACTGGGCATGGTCACATAACGGAAGCGCTGCCAGACCGAAGCGCCATCGATGTCGGCGGCCTCGTACAATTCTTGGGGAATCGCCTGCAAGCCAGCCAGCAGCGTAATCCCAAAAAAAGGAAAGCCATGCCAGGTATTGACCAAAACAAGCGAGAACATGGCCGTACCATACTGGGCCAGCC
>JBBRVA010000689.1:0-4755 GCA_038247295.1 Caldilineales bacterium
GGTGGCGCCCCTGGTTGGCCTATCTGGTCACCGTGAGCCTCGCCATTTATACCCATTTACTCATGGTGCTGTTGATCCCTTTTCATCTGGTCTGGTTTTTGATCGCCTGGCCGCAAAGTCGTCACCACTGGCGCGGCTATGGCTTGGCGCTGGCCGGGCTTACCTTGCCCTACTTGCCGATGGTCTGGTGGCAGTGGGCAATGCTCACCAGTGCTGAAGCACGCACTGGCTTTACTTTTACTCCTTTGCGCCCGATGTTGCATTCGCTGCTGCTCAGCCACAGCCGCGGCTTCTTGCCTTCCGATGCTCTGTTGCCGCTGACACCGATCTTTTTTCTGGCGCTGGCGGGATTGGTGCTGGGATGGGGTGAACTCGGTAAGGCGCAAGCGGATCCGCCATTGGCCTTACCTGTATGGCGGCGCTTCTTGCTGATTGTTGCCTGGTTAATCGGGCCGGTATTGGCCATCTACACCTTGAGTTTGCGCCAGGCCATTTTCACCGAGCGCTATATCATATGGCTGGCCCCGGCGCTTATGATCCTTCTGGCCTTGGGCGCGCAGGTGATCTGGCACAATGCTGGCATCCTCTCCAAACCGCTCAGCGTTCTGTTGGTGGCCTATATCCTCAGTTTTTGGCTCTATGTCGGCTGGCAACAGAAGACGGTGTCGATGAAATATGACCTGCGTGGGGCTATCACTTATATTAGCACGCGGCGTGACCCTGCGACCTTGCTGATCTTACAGATTCCGCATATGGAATACAGCTACCGCTATTACAGCAGCGATTTTAGCGCCGATTGGTGGGCGGATAGTGATGCTCGCCTAGGCTGGTGGGTGGGCGGGCTGTGGACCAACGGTGGTGCATCCGATGAGCGTGCCCGTGCTGAAGTTGATACCCAGATGCAACAGATCACTGCCGGCGCCGCTGAACTCTGGGTGATGCGCAGCGAGGTAGAAATGTGGGATGCGCGCCACTTGATGGAAGAATGGTTGGATCAACATGGCACGGTGATCGACCAGGCCGAGTTTCATGGTGCGCAGGTGCGCCATTATCAGTTACGGTGAAGGAGCTGGTAGATGGTAGTCAGCGTTCTACTGTCTACCGTCTACTTGTGTAGCACTTATCATAACGAAGCTAGAGGTTGCCATGAACGATAGCGACATTTACCCTCTGCGCGAGATTGTCTGGGAAAAACGGCCGCGTCCGCAACGGATCGGGCTGGCGTTGGGGGGTGGTGCAGCGCGTGGGATTGCCCATGTCGGGGTGCTGGAGGTGTTGGATGAGCACGGCATTCGCCCCAATTATATTGCCGGGGCCAGCGCGGGCGCAGTGGCTGGCGGGCTTTACGCCGCGGGTGTTTCGGCCACGCGTATGCACGAATTAGTGCGCACACTCAAGTGGCGCAACGTGAGCCGCATTCGGTTGCCCTCCTTTAACCTGACCAAGCTGTCGGCGGTTACCCTACCCTTGGGGCTGCTGGCGCTCGATCGCCTGATCGACTGGCTGGAGCACGTGCTGGGTGGCGCCGTCGAGTTCGAAGAATTGAATATTCCTTTTGCTGCCGTAGCAACGGATATCGTTACCGCCGAAATGATCGTGATGAATCAAGGCCCGATTGCGCCGGCGATTCGCGCCAGTTGCAGCGTGCCCGGCGTCTTTATCCCTGTCCGCCGCAACAACCGACTGCTGGTCGATGGCGGGGCAATTAACAACTTGCCGGTTTCGGTCGTGCGCCAGATGGGCGCCGATTATGTGATCGCCGTCGATCTATTGGCGATCACAGGGGAGACGCCAGTCGAACCGAAAAGCCTGCTCGAAGTGACTCTCACTTCACTTTACTTGCTGATCCGCGCCACACAAAGCGAGGGAGCGCTGGCCGACCGCACGATCATGCCGGCGATTGCCCACATTAGCCTGGCCGACCTGGGCAAAGCAGAAGCCCTCATCGAAGCCGGTCGCGCCGCAGCCGAGGCGATGCTGCCGTTGATTAAGCAAGACTTGGAGATGGAGTAGAGGTACTCCCCTACTCCCCTACTCCCCTACTCCACAATCTCCGGCTGGACCTGGGGGCCGCGCTCGCCCTCGACCAGCCGACCGGTTACGACCTGCGCATCGTGCTGAAAGACGAGCAATGTATTGCGTTCTAACGCTTCATGGCGGATACGGCGCTTGGTTTCGATGCTAGTGAGGGGGAAGATATCAAAAGCCGGCACCCAGGCCAGCCGATTCATCTGTACCGCCCAGTTGCAGGCATCCCCCAAGAAGAGCAGATTTTCCTCGCCATCCTCGACCCATACCATCTGTAAAGCAGCAGTATGGCCGGGCGCAATCTCGGTGCGCACATTTTTGGCGATCCGCTGCGGCCCGTCTACCACCTGGAGCTGACCATTCGCCAGCAAGGGTTCCCAGTTGTGGGCGTGAAAAGTAGCGGTGGTGCGTTCGTTGGGAAAGCTAGCTTCCGCCAGATCCAGCCGTTGGCAAAGGTAACGCGCCTTGGGGAAGGTCGCGATGAGTGGGCCGGGTGTGTGATCAGGCGTCGCCCAGCGCGTCGCCCCACCGACGTGGTCGCCGTGGAGGTGGGTCAAAACGACAATATCAATATCCGTTGGCGCGTAACCGAGCTTGCGTAGCTCGCCTACCAGGCGGTCGGTGCGGCCTGTGAAGTGGAGGCGTTGCCGCTCTTTCACACTCAGCTTGTCACCGTTACCCGTATCAACCAAAATGAGACCGGCGTCGGACTCGATCAGCAGCGAACGCGTGTCGTTGGGAATCAAATTGTCGGCGTCTGGTTTGATCACGCGTTGCCAGAGCAGGCGCGGCACCACGCCAAAGAATCCGCCCCCATCAGCGGGATGTTGGCCGTCGGTAAGAATGTGACAGCGGGTGGAGCCAACTTGGAATGTGTAGGGCATGGTTCAACAAAGCCTTTCTCTCGGCGATAAGAAGATAAGCTGATAAGCTGATAGAAACGTGGATCGATCAGGTGGTCACCACACGCCTGAACTTTGCTACGGAACAAAGCTGCGGCGCCCAACGTTGCTATGCTCATTAGGATAATTTGAGAAGGTAAAATTCACAAGTAAAGGGGAGAAAATATGGCGATTCCCTCGTTGTCGCAGCAATATCGCGATAAGGCGCCTTTGTTGATCGCTTTGGTTGTCTCATCAGTTATGAGCTTGGTTATTTTTGCCGGCCGTGTCGTTTATTCCGAACATTGGACCTATCTGTTCTTAGCTTTTAATCTCTTCCTAGCCTGGCTGCCGCTCTGCTGTGCGCTCACACTCTGGGATCTGGATCAACGTAAGGCTAAATCTAACTTGATACTCTTGGCACTCTTTGGTGGTTGGTTACTATTTTTTCCCAACGCACCCTACTTGGTTACCGATCTGATTCATCTCGGGCCGCGCCACAACGTGCCACTCTGGTACGATATGGTCTTGATTTTCTCATTTGCCTGGAATGGGTTGATTCTTGGCTTCACTTCGCTTTGGATTGTGCAGGGTGTTGTCCACGCCCGTTTTGGCGGGGTAGCAAGCTGGCTGATGGTGGGCTTTAGTCTGGCCGCTGGCGGCTTTGGCATTTACCTGGGCCGCTTTCTGCGCTGGAATAGTTGGGATTTGTTTACTGATCCCACCGGGTTGGCCGTTGATATTCTGGCGCCATTGCTCAACCCGCTGGGCCACCCGCGCACCATTGTCGTCACCCTCTTATTTTCCGGCTTTATGACCGTGGCCTATATCACGATCAAATTGCTCGGTGGCGTACGCTGGCAAGCCATCGAGCCGGGTGAGCGGTTATCACGGTAAGGTAAGCGGGGATAAATCCCGCTGCTATTGTCAGCAGCCAATTTTAATTGCGCCAAAAAGTGGGACACAAAAAAACACTCTGATAAGTTGACAGAAGCCGCCTGCCGGGTTCATACTGCTCGTTATGATGAATGAAAATGAAACGCCCGACGATGAGATCGAGATTCGTCCAGGCATGGATCCGCTGACACCGGAAGAGCTAGAGCAATTTTTGGCGCGCGCACGGTCGCGTGGACGCACGCTGACGCCGGAAGAACAATATACAATTTTTGGGCCACCCAAAACGGTTGTCGCACCTGTGGTGCAGCAACACCATGTCCAAGAAGCTGAGCCAGCGCGCTTGGATCGAACACAGCTTGCCCACTTGCAAGAGAATTTTTTTCCTGAATTAGGCGACACCGCAACTGTGCCGTCTCCGCTTCTGGTGCAAGGCATCATTTTTGATTTTGATGAGACGCTTGCTCATTTGAACCGCCCGATCGACACGTTGATGGCCGAAGGGGCACAGGCCGCCGATGCTTACATGCGCAGCACCGGTATGGAATTGCCAGACAATTTCTGGCCAAATATTGTCGAGGCGCGCCGTTTTGCCCAGGAAAAATCGGAAGAAGAAGGTGAAGAGCACATTGCTGACGACGCCATGCGTTTTCTGCTCCAATTTTTCGGCTATCCAGTCAGCAAGCTAGATTCACAGGTGCTCCAACGCGCCGTAGACATCTTCTATGCGCCAGAGATGACTGCCTGGCGCCTCAATCCCGGCGCGCTGGAAACCTTAAAGACGCTGCACGCTGACGGTTACAAACTGGCGCTGATCGCCAATTACAACCTAGATCGCGCTTTCCAACGCACGATTGATTATCTGGGCATCCGGCCTTATCTGGATGTTTGTATTTCCAGTGCCGCCGTCGAGTATCGTAAGCCGGACGAGAAAATCTTCAAGCCTGTGCTA
>JBBRVA010000690.1:0-4739 GCA_038247295.1 Caldilineales bacterium
AAATGGAAGAAGCTGCTGGCCGACTATCAGCCGCCGGCGCTTGATGCGGCGGTCGAGGCGGAGCTGCTCGAATTTATCAAACAGCGCAAACGGCAGCATGGTTATCGAGACCATTCGGCGCGGTAAGCAAGCGCTGCACAGCGCGTTAATCGATCATTATTTTTACAAATATTTGGAGAATACATGACAACCGTCACTTCCGCCGACCGCCGCGCCGCCCGCCGCCAACGCCGCGCCGTTCCCACCCTGGGCCATATTCCCTTTCGTGATGTGCAAAACCCGTGGCCCCCGCTGGAGGTGATCACACCAGAGCAGATTGAACAAATCCACGCCGCGTCGATGCATATTCTGGAAAATATCGGCATTGTTTTTATGGATGTCGAAGCGCTGGACATCTGGGAAAAGGCCGGGGCGCGTGTCGATCACACCAGCCAAAACGTGAAATTTGATCGCGGCATGATCATGGCATTGGTTGCCAAAGCGCCGGCCATGTTCGAGTGGCTGGCGCGCAACCCAACGCGCAACCGCATCATCGGCGGCAATCACATGAGTTGGCTGCCCCACGGCGGCGTGATCTTTACGCAAGATATAGACAAAGGCCGCCGGCCCGGCACATTAGAAGATTATTACAACTTTCAGCGGCTCGCCCAAATCAGCCCCGTGATCCATGCCACGGGTGATCAGTTGGTCGTGCCGCACGATGTACCGGTGAGCTTTCGCCACTTGCGGCGATCCTACGGCGCGCTGACGCTGTCGGACAAAATCTACATGGAAGCGCCGCACGGGCGCATTATTCCCGCCGACGCGGTGCAGATGGCGAACATTGTCTTTGGCACCGATGTGACTAAGCTGGACAAACCGGTGTTAGGCGGCATTATTAACTCCAGCAGCCCGCTACGCTACGACGACCGCATGATCGGCGGCATGATCACCTATGGTCGCGCCGGCCAGGTATTGATCATCACGCCCTTTGTGTTGGCCGGCGCGATGAGCCCAATTAGCATTGCCTCGGCAATCACGCAGCAGAATGCGGAAGCGCTGGCCGGGATCGCGTTTGTGCAATTGTTACGCGCGGGTTCGCCGGTGCTCTATGGTGGCTTTACCTCCAATATCGATATGAAGACCGGCGGGCCCGCCTTTGGCACTCCCGAAGGAGCGTGGGCGATGGCAATCGGCGCACAATTAGCCCGCTATTACAAGCTGCCTTATCGCGGCAGCGGCAGTCTCAATACTTCCAAAACGCCCGATGCGCAGGCGGCCTACGAAACGATGTGGACGACCTGGCCGGCATTGATGGCACACACGAACATGTTGATGCACGCCGTCGGTTGGCTAGAAGGCGGCCTGACCGTCTCGTTTGAAAAGATCATGATCGACATGGAAAACTTAGCTATGTTCCAGCATTTCTTTGCCGGGCTGGAGATTAGCAAAGCGACGCTGGCGTTGGACATGATCGAAGCCGTGCCGCCGGGTGGGCATCACTTTGGCACGTCACATACACAGGATCGCTACGCAACCGAGTTTTATTCCAGCATCCTGGCCGACCGCCAGAATGCTGAGGTATGGGAGCAGAATGGTGCGCTCGATACGGCGCAGCGGGCGAATAAGCTGTGGAAACAATTGCTGGAAGAGTACGAAGCGCCACCAATTGATCAGAACGTTCAGCAAGCACTGTTGGAATTTGTCGAACGGCGCGAGCGCGAGTTGATGGGCGTGGAGTTGTATTCGTGATGACTGCGGTACGGTTTAAAGCCAGCCGGTTGATTGGATTGTATAACGGAGATAACGATGAGCATTGAAGTGACTTTAACCCTGCCCGATGAACTAGTCGAACATGCAAAACAAGTGGGTCGCTCTACGCAGCGCAGAGTCGAAGATGTACTGGTAGACACCTTGGAGTTCACCGAGTTGATGTGGCCGCTGCTAGAAAATTTGCCCAAGCAAGCACTTGATCAGGATATGACGAGTCTCGGCGATCAAGAAATCCTGGCGCTGGTTAGCATGAAAATGGATGAAACACAAGATTTTCGTCTGGAAGCTCTGCAAACCAAAGGTAAACAAACCGGTTTATCTGAAGCTGAACGCTACGAGTTAATGGCCCTCATGCAGATCTATCGAATCGGCCAATTGCGAAAATCAGAAGGGTTGGTCGAGGCCGTACGTCGCGGCTTACGTCCATCTCTAGCGTCATGAGTATACGGTCCGAAAAGGTTCGCCAGAGTGTGCGCCAACGGGCCGGCAATCGCTGCGAATATTGTTTGAGCCATCAGGAATATGTGATGGGTCGGCTTCAAGTTGACCATATCTGGCCACTTGCCAAAGGTGGGCTTGATACTGAAGATAATCTGTGTCTGGCCTGTAAACTGTGCAATCAGTACAAATGGTCAAAACAGCAGGCAGCGATCCACTAACTGGGGAAATAGTCGCGTTATTCCACCCGCGTCAACAACGCTGGCAGGATCATTTCGCATGGAGTGATAATGGCGAAGAGATTATCGGTCGAACAGCTTGTGGGCGCGCCACGGTGATCGAGTTACGGTTAAATAATGAAGTTGCGCTGATTGTGCGGCGCAATTGGGTGAAGGTAGGTTGGCATCCACCCACGCTAGATTCACATTACTTGAGCACATTTTGAAGATATAAAGATTTAAGCGGAAAGGCTCAAACATGACATCCAAAGCACGCCTCGTCATCATCGGCGCCGGCATTGTCGGCGCTAGCTGCGCTTATCATCTGGCCCAGATGGGCTGGCAAGATATTGTGGTGGTAGACAAGGGCGATATTCCCGAAAATGACGGCTCAACATCGCACGCGCCGGGCGGCGTGGTGGCGCTGAGCCATTCCAAACTGATGACACAATTGGCGCAATATGGCACGGAACTTTACCGCGGTCTCACGCCATATCAAACAGACCGCAAAAGTTACCACGCCACCGGTGGACTGGATGTAGCGATTGGTGAGGATAAGTGGCTCGATCTCGTGCGCCTGGAAGGCAAAGCCAAAGCGTGGGGCATCGAGGCTCACTTACTTGGCCCCCAGGAAACCCAGGAAAAAGTCCCCCTGCTCAACACCACATCAATCCGCGGCGGCATTTTTGTCAACAACAGTGCGCTGGTCAGCGCCTGGCATGTCTCGGGCGCGTTGCTGCGCGATGCCGAACAGATGGGCGTCAAGATCCTGGCGCACACACCGGTGACGGATGTTGAAGTAAAAGATGGGCGTGTACGTGCTGTGCTGACCAGCAACCCGGAGTTGCCGCGCATTGAGTGTGAAAACGTGCTACTCTGCACCAACGTCTGGGGACCGGTGCTGGGCGACAAGCTTGGCATTCCGATCCCGCTAATGCCCTGCGAACACCAATATGTCTTTACCGAGCCGCTGCCCGAGTTGGCGCGCTTCGACCGCACCAATCAAGACGATGAAGCCATCTATCCCTCCGTGCGCATCCAGGATATTACCACCTATTTCCGCCAACACTGGGACAGCTACGGCATCGGCAATTACTGGCACAAGCCGCTTTTGGTTAGCCCCTACAAGCTGGGTAAAACGGCGCTGAATCCTTTTACGCCGGAGGATTTCGATGCCTCTTGGGCGCAGGCGCAGGAACTTTTCCCCGCCTTTCGCAGCAAACAATTTACGCGCGCCTTTAATGGCATCTTCGCCTTCCCGGTCGATGGTTACCCGATCATGGGCGAGGCGCACACGATCAAAGGCATGTGGACAGCGGTCGGCTCGTGGCTGACGCATGCCGGCGGCGTAGGCAAATGTATGGCCGAGTGGATGACGCACGGTGAAACCGAATGGGACATGCGCCAGGTCCATTTGCATCGCTTCCACGATTTCCAAAATACGCCTGCTTATATCCATGTCGTCAGCAGCAAGAATTACCGCGAAGTGTGGGACCCCGGCCATCCACGCCAATCAATCTCGGCCCCGCGCAATGTACGCCTGTCCGCCTTTGCGCCACGCCTGGATGATCTAAACACAATTTACACCGCCTTTGCCGGGATTGAACTGCCCAACTGGAGCGAAGAGAACAGCCGTCTGCTCGAAAAGTATGACGAGCGCATTCCAGAGCGCACGGGGTTTGCCGCCCAACATTGGTCGCGCATCCAAGGCGCCGAACATTTAGCAACGCGTGAAAACGTTGCCCTTTTTGACTTGACCGGCCTCTCGATCATCGAAGTCCAGGGCTCTGGGGCCGTCGATTTTGTCAATTACCTGTGCAGCAGTGAAATGGATAAACCAGTGGGATCGGTGATCTACACCTGTTGGCTGACCCCCAAAGGTGGCGTCCGCCGTGATCTAACTGTGGCGCGCATGGCGGATGACCAATTCTGGCTCTTCGTCGGCGAAGGTACGCTGCCACAGGATCTGGTGTGGGTGCAGCAATTTGCGCCCACCGATGGCTCGGTGTCGATCAACGATATCTCGAACAGCTATGCCGCTTTGGGATTGTGGGGGCCGAATGCCCGCAAGGTCTTAGAAAAAGCGACCACCAGTGACGTGAGCAATACAGCCTTCCCCTATTTTGCCAGCCAGTGGATTGACATTGGCATGACGCGCGTCTTTGCCATGCGCATTTCCTATGCCGGCGAACTGGGCTGGGAGCTACACATGCCAGTCGATCAAGCACTGCCCGTCTGGGATGCACTGTGGGCAGCCGGACGTGAGTTCGATCTGGTAGTTGGCGGCATGGGTGCTTTCGACTCGCTGCGCCTGGAAAAGGGCTACCGGCT
>JBBRVA010000691.1:0-4716 GCA_038247295.1 Caldilineales bacterium
AGGTTGCGCAATGAGTAAAGTTGAACAGCAATGGGGAGAGAAGTGCTAGACATTTTGGTTTCCTTTCTGATTAACTATGTTTGGATGCTACAGGTTCCCGACAGGATAGCGTTATTTAACCCTAATCCAACCCAGAACACATGGTACATTTTACCCATCACGCACAAGGCGCTCGCGCAAGCCGCTAAACCGATCGCTCACTTTGTTGTTGTGCACGGCCATCGCAATTGCCTTGGGTTGGCCAACCAACACCGCCAAGCGGCGCGCCCGCGTAACGGCAGTATACAACAAATTGCGCTGGAGCATCATATAGTGGCTGGTCAGCACGGGGATGACCACGGCGGCGAATTCAGAACCTTGGGCCTTATGCACACTGATCGCAAAAGCATGCACCAGTTCGTCTAATTCGAGGAAATCATAGATGACGGGCCGGTTCTCGAAGTTGACCGTCACCTTCTGCATTTCCAGATCCATGGCGACGATAATGCCCATATCGCCGTTATAAATATCTTTGTCGTAATTGTTGCGCATCTGCATCACGCGGTCCCCTTGGCGATAGATGCGGTTGCCGATTTGCCGTTGCGGCTTATTAGCCAAGGGCGGATTCAGTGCAGCCTGCAAGGCTTCATTCAGCGCGCCCACCCCAATTGCGCCGCGGTGCATGGGGCTGAGCACCTGGATATCTTGCGACGGAATAGCAAAGCGACGCGGGATGCGCGTCTGCACCAGTTCGACACACAGTTGCGCGGCGGCTTCAGCTTCGTCGGTTTTGAAGAGGAAGAAGTCGCTCGCGCCTTGGTTCTCGATCAGCGGGATCTGGCCCTGATTGATGCGGTGGGCGTTGGTAATGATGTAACTACCAGCTTCCTGGCGAAAAATCGTCTGCAAGCGGATGACCTCGGCAGTTTGCGAAAAAGCCGAATAGGGAATCAGTGGGAGATTCGTATTGGCAGACCGCTCTTCATCAGTCGGCCCTTCGATGCCGGCGATAATATCTTTGAGCACATTGCCGGCGCCCACGCTGGGCAGTTGATCGACATCGCCGACCAGCAGCAGATGCATGCCGGGTGGAATCGCCTTGAGCAAGTGGTTGGTGAGCAACAGATCCAACATCGAGGCTTCATCGACAATCAGCAGATCGCCTTCGAGCGGGTTTTCTTCGTTGCGTTGAAAGGCCAGCCCATCGGCCGGTTTGAATTCCAACAGGCGATGGAGGGTCTTGGCCTCATGGCCCGTGGTTTCGGTCAAGCGTTTGGCGGCGCGACCAGTCGGCGCGGCCAGCAGGATGCGCCGACCGGCTTGCTGGCAGAGCTGCAAAATCGTGCGGACCGTCGTGGTTTTGCCTGTGCCAGGCCCGCCCGTCAACACCGTGACGCGGTGAGTCAATGCGGCCTGCACGGCTTCCTGTTGCTGAGAAGCCAACTGAAAACCGGTCGCCTTTTCCAACGCAGCAAACGTGCCCGCCCAATCAAAGCGCCCGGATTGGAAGGCACGCAATTTGCTGTCACCTTCAGTCATCAGCCGGCGCAAGCGATTGGCCACGCCCATTTCGCTATAGTAAAAAGGCGTCAGATAGATAGCGTTTTCGGCTTGGAGCAGCGTTTGGACTTGATCAACCGTGGCGGCGGCGTACACTTGACCGCGCTCCGCCAGCAATTGGGGGATCGCAGCGGTGGGCGTTTGCGGGTAAAGCGGGTTGATCTCGTTGCTGCCCGGTTCGGCGGCAATCTTGATCAGGTCGTCAGCCCACAAGCGTGTAATGCCCACGCCCACTTGGGCAGGCGAAACCGCCAACAATTCAGCCGCCTGTTTGACCAATTCAGACGTGGGCAAAAAGACATGGCCTTCTTCTGTGGCCTGGTTGAGCGCAAAGACCACGCCAGCGGCCACCCGTTGTGGCGAATCCGGTGCCAGCCCCAATGACTGGGCAATGCGATCGGCGGTAAGAAAACCGATGCCATAAATGTCGCGCGCCAGGCGGTAAGGATCTTGCTGCACTGTGGCGATCGACGCGTCACCGTAGAATTTGTAAATCTTCGTCGCCAGGCTGGTGCTGACGCCGTGGCTTTGCAGGAAGAGCATCACTTCTTTGATCGCCTTCTGCTCCAGCCACGCGCTCATGATCAAGCCGACGCGCTTGCGGCCCACGCCAGGTACTTCGTTGAGTCGCTCTGCCGCATGTTCGATGATTTCCAGTGTTTCGGGGCCAAATTGTTTGACAATCCGTTTGGCCGTCACCGGGCCGACGCCTTTGATCAGCCCGCTGCCTAAATACTTCTCAATCCCAGCCACAGTAGCGGGGAGCACAGTGCGCATCGTCTCTACGGTAAACTGTTTGCCATACTCGGCATGCACCGTCCAGCGTCCGGTTAGCTCCACACTTTCACCCACGTTGATACCGGCCATGTTGCCGATGATGGCAACCTCACGGTCGTGGCCGAACATATGGCGCGGGCCACGTTCCGGCAACAGTTTTGCCACCGTATAGCCATTCTCTTCGTTGTGATAGGTGATGCGTTCAACAACGCCGCGTAAGGTGTCCATAGGTTGGTATGCTTGTGCGCAAAAAATGCTGATTGCTGTCACAAGTATACCATAATACAGCGCGGATTGAGAGATTTATAGTTTCATGTTGCGCACGGTTGGTCAAGCACATCATAAACTGTAATCCGCATCCCACGAATACACGGTTTGCCACCGCGCTTGCCTGGTTCGATGGTGATAATCCCTTGATATGGCATGAGTTACTCCCCAAATTCATCTCCGCTTACCCAATTACTGCTAGTCACAGCATACATCAAAATCCAACTTTGGCGTAACTCGTTGGCACGTAACTTGCAACGAGTTAATACCAATCGAACTTTCGACCTTTGGACTTTGTTTCACCCTTCACATTACACAAGCCGCCGAACGCCGGTGTGAACCGCCAGGGACCGTGACGAGCAAGAAAAAGCCTAGATCATCCCCTGGTCGGTTCCACACAATGTTCGGCACTAGCTTGCTGCGCGCCATCAGGTACAAGTCACACAACATCCCTGACGATGCCCCTGGGCCAAACGCACAGGCCGTACCAATGACACAGCCGATAGCCTGCTATGCTCTACAATGGTTCACTGAGAATGAGAACTGGAAAAGCTAGGTCGGCAAGTTTTTACGCAACGCTTCAATTGTCGCGGTCAAAATCGCCCTGAATGCCTCATCCTTCAACACCGCAATCCGCTTCACCACCAAACTTTCATTCGCGGTGAACAACTTGACGGGACGAGCATAACTAATGGTACTCAAGGTGCCTTGTTTGAGATCGGCGTTTGTGAGTCGAATTGCATCTGGATCACTATAGGACTTGCTGGTGATTGGGCATAATAACCAGTCACTGCGTCTAGCATCAACTAATACCACCGCCGGACGCAACTTTGTGCCTGACAAATCAGAGAAGGGAAAGGGTATTACAACGATGGAAGCTGGACTAAGTGTGACCACGCCTCATCCTCCTCCGGTCTATCCCAATCCCTCGCTAATGCCACTTCACTCATGAGCGCAAGGTTGTCTAGTTCATCCGAGGGTTCTTCATTGAGAATCGTAATCAAAACCCGGCGATGCTTTGGCCACTGAACCAGATCCAGCACACGTAATGTCCCGTTTTGGTCAATAATGGCCTCGATTGTTTGCAGCATAAAATGCTCTCCTTTCTGGCTATCTAGCATACCATCAGAGAGGAATTGCGGCAAAAGTTTTACAGTGAAGTTCTGGTCTCAAACGCCTACGCAACGCCACCGACCAAAGCCTGTACGGCGCCGAACGCCGCTTTCAGGCGTTTCGGCGGCTGCGAGCAAACCACGTCGCTAACGAACAAACGCTGAGACGGGGAAACAACATCGAAAACGCGCAGATCAAGCTAAAATCGCCTGCAAAGGATGTTCGGCGGCGGTCATTATCTCCACAGGTGGTTGGTTTACAAAAATCGTTGCGGGTATGGTAAGTTTCGCCATACGTTGTGGCTTCTGGCGAAGGGGAATGAGTTGGTTGCCACGAAGAGCGAGCAGGGCATAAGTATAGCCGTCTAACGCGATAAATTCCACTTCATAGCCATCATTCGGGTAACACTCAACGACAGCACCGATTTCACCGCGAACTAGGTTGTGTTTCGGAATATCCATCGTCAGTGCAACGACATCTAACAACTGAATCTCATTTTTCATGATGCTCACTCCTACAATGGATAGCAAGTTACAAGTCGCGGAAAATCTTCATCTGGACGGATAATCCACGCACTGCGTACTGTGCTTTGTTTATTCTGCCAAGTGAGTAAAAAGTCAATGACGTACCGTTGCCCATACTCATCTAGTTCACCAAGCGTTGCTTCTTCCGTCTGGATCACATGAAGGAGCCTATCACGCAACGCTTCGGCATCGTTTATCGTCATACCGAACAGAATCGCAAATAAACGTGCTTTGTGGCCACCCACCCGATGCGTTGGATTCAAGGCATAGTCACGTAGCTTGCTCATATCAATGAACGCACGCTCCGTGTTTGGAACTCTCATATCGACGATTATAATGGAAAAACCGCTAAAGTGCCAACGTGTTTTGGAGTTCTTTCAGATAGAACGATACTTTTCGTTCTATTGACTCATGACAAAACTACTTTTTCCCCTAACCTTGTCGTACTTGGCTCATTCAAGCGAGGGTGATTATTGGTACGAAAAGCCACCGAACG
>JBBRVA010000692.1:0-4716 GCA_038247295.1 Caldilineales bacterium
ACAATTCTATACTGCGTAAAACGTACTGCGTAGGGG
This sequence comes from Caldilineales bacterium, assembly GCA_038247295.1. GTDB lineage: Bacteria > Chloroflexota > Anaerolineae > Caldilineales > Caldilineaceae > JAPLGZ01. The sequence continues at coordinate 37 of JBBRVA010000692.1, forward strand.
TACGCAGTACGTTTTACGCAGTGCGCAACTGTCTATCTATTTACGCCCAGGTGGACTAGCCTATTTGAATCCAATTCCAATCGACATGCTAGGAAGCAATGCGCCATCTACGGCAGATGGTACAAATTCTTCGGCTAAAGCTGGCCAGCGTGTATAATTATCGGGATTCGTTAAACTTGCCCCTGCTCCATTAACTTGAGCACCTACCCAATCCCAAAGAAGAATTATACAATCGGCTGAAACAAGCCTGCCAATTGAATGGCAGGCGCTTGCGCAACTTTCCGGTCCAACAACATGCACAGCGTGTGCTGGAATTCGTGGATGATTTTTCTGCGCTGCGTGGCTTGTCAGCCTTTAACGCATTGGAGCAGGACATTCAGGCCACAATTCAGGCGCATCGTTGGGGCTAAACACCGCCAAGCTATCCGATACGCACCACAAGTATACACATCGTCTTGCCTACGCTTATTTTTGCATTGTAGGAAGCTACGCGCTCTCGATCAAACCAGCGCGCAGCTTCCCAGCCATTGCGTTTAACCGTGCGGAGCTGTCAGCTCAATCTGGATGTTGTCTGGGTCACGCAGCGCCAGCACATAGATGCCAATCGGCCCCAGATCCTTGATCTCGCCGTGCGATACACCTTGCGCATCGAAAAGCTGCACCGCGTTCTCCAGATCCGCATGGCTGCTCACGCTAAAGCTGAGATGATCCAGCCCGAGCCGGTTCTCGTTGAAACGGTCGTCTTGGATCGCCTGCGCGGGATCGGCGGGCGGGGTCAAAGCCAGGACCATGCTGCCGTTACCTAGCAGCGCCCGCGGACCAAACTCCATGAGCAGTTGGAAGCCGAGTAGCTCGGTGTAAAACGCACGCGAACGGGCAACGTTGGTAACGGTGAGGGCCAGGTGGTGGACTGCGCCAGTGGTGATTGGGGATGACATGGTGGTTTCTCCTTTTGCTGATGAGCGGATCAAGGAATCTTGTCAGTTATACTGCAATAGCCGACGGATTATACCATAAAATTACAGTCGTCCGCTACAGCGCCCCATTCGCATAGGGTTTCAAACAGGCATAGATCACATCATTCACCGGCGTCGGAACGCCAGCTTGTTTGCCATAGCGCACCAGCGCACCGTTCCATGCTTCGATTTCCAAACGGCGGCCGTGATCCAAATCCACCAGCATCGGGGGTTTATACTGGGGCGCGGATGTGTTGGCGCTCTTCACCATGTCATCGGGCAGGGTGGTAGCGAGGACACCACATGCTGATCATGTCGTGTTTGCCTGCTGCATGGGGTAGACCCAGGATGAATAGCCCCCAGGCCACCCACACCCAATGGGGGTCCAAAAATTGATGCTTGCGGATCACCTGGTTTTACCATACAATAGAAACGGCCTCGCAACGTCCTTTCTGCTTGCTGAAACCCAATTTGCGGCAAGGAGCCTAGCCGATGACAACCTTCGACATCCGGCTGTTCGGCGCCATCGAAATCCGCCGCGACGGCGCACTGCTGACCGACTTCCGTTCTCAGAAAGCGCTGGTCTTGCTGGCCTATTTGATCGGCGAAAACCGGCCCGTCACGCGCGACTATTTGGCCGGCCTGGGCTGGCCAGAAATGCAACAGAGCCAGGCGCTTGGCCTCTTGCGCCGTTCGTTGCATGACCTGAATCACCAGCTGCCCGGCTGTCTCGACATGGATCGCCGCACCGTCTGTTTCCGCCCTGCAGCATCTGCCACGGTGGATATTCATCAGTTTGTCATGCGGATGGCCCAAGACAATGTCGATACCTGGCTACAGGCGGTTACACTGTATCGCGCGCCCTTTCTCCACGGTCTCTATCTAGACGGTGCGCCAGAATTGGAAAACTGGCTTTTGCGCGAACAGGAGCGCTGGCAAGGCGAATTCATCCGGCTGCTCAACCAGCTGGCGACCTATCATGCCGAACGGGCCGCTTATGTCCAGGCGTTCGCATTCACACAACAGATGCTGACGATTGAGCCGTGGCGCGAGGAAACGCACCGGCAGGCCATGCTGCTCTTGGCGCGCCGGGGCCAAACCAATGCCGCCCTCGCCCAATATGAAACGTGCCGCCGCACCTTACAGGCGGAGCTCGACGTGGAGCCGGCGCGCGAAACGAAAAATCTGCGCGCACGCCTTGCCGCCATTGCCCACATCCCCGCGCAGCCCCTGCCACTGGCCACCACGCCCTTTGTGGGACGGGCCGAAGAATTGACCGAACTGACGCAATTGTTGACCAATCATGGCTGCCGGATGATCACCTTGCTGGGACCGGGCGGTATGGGCAAGACCCGTCTTGCCCTGGAAATGGCCCGCGCCATGATCAGCGAGCAACAACGGCGCTTCTTACACGGCGTCGTCTTTGTGCCGTTGGTGGGGGTGGAGACGCTGGCCCAGTTGGTCGCCGCCCTGGGTCATGCGCTAGCGATCACCTTTCAGGCCCAAGGCGCACCCGAAACCCAGTTACGCCACTATCTACACGACAAAGAGCTGCTGTTGGTGCTAGATAATTTTGAGCAACTGGTCAGCGCGCCGATTGCGACCTTTGTGCGTCAACTGCTCGACAACGCGCCCGATCTCAAGTTGTTGATCACCTCACGGGTGCGGCTGCATCTCCAAGGTGAACAGATCTACTGGATGCAGGGTCTCCACGTGCCCATGACCACCGCTACTAGTATCGACAAAATGGCAACCTATAGCAGTGTGCAGCTATTTCTAGCGACAGCGCAGCGCAGCCAACCCCATTACGCCTTGACAAGCGACGATGCGCCGGCGGTGATGACGATCTGTCAACTGGTGCAGGGCATGCCGTTGGCGCTTGAGTTGGCCGCCGCCTGGATCAGTGTACTCACCCCGGCCGAGATTGCGGCTGAGTTAGCGCGCAATCTTGATTTTCTGGCCAGTGAAGCGCATGATCTACCCCTGCGCCAACGCAGTATGCGGGCGGTGTTTGATACTTCCTGGCGCTTGCTTACAGCGGTGGAGCAACGTGTCTTCCAACAGTTGTCCGTCTTTCGCGGCAGCTTTACGCGCGAGGCGGTACAGGTGGTGACGGGGGCGTCCTTGCCGGTCTTGATTGGGCTGATCCATAAGTCTTTTCTGCAGCGCACCCCAACCGACCGCTATCAGATCCATGAACTAGTACGTCAATTTACCGAAGAGAAATTAGCCGAGACGTCAACCGATTACACCGCAGCACAGGAGCAGCACAGCCGTTATTACCTCACCTTTCTGACGCAACGGACGCCCGGCTTGCAGGGCGCCCAACAGCCCGCACTACTCAACGAAATTGAGCAAGAGCTTGCCAATATTCGGCGTGGCTGGTTATGGGCGGCAAGGCAAGGCAACTTCGATCTCATCAACGGGGTGCTGGATGGTCTTTACGATTACTATCAGACGCGCAGTCAGCATCCAGCAGGCATCGAGGCTTTTACACAAGCAATCCACCTGCTAGAGCAAAACATGACGGATACCAGCGCTCAACACCGGCTCAATCGTTTGCAGGCGCGTCACGGCGCGCTTTGTTGGGGCTTGGCGCACTATGAACAAGCGCACGCCATGTTACAAGCGAGTTTGAACATAGCCCGTAATTTCCAAGATCAAAAAGAGATAGCCTTTTGTCTGGAATTTCTAGGGAGGACTGTTTGGCAAAAAGGGGACTTGGCTGCCGTCGGGTACCTGGAAGAGAGTCTTGCTTTCAGTCGTGCGCTGGACGATCAAATAGCCATTGCAACCACACTGCACACACTCGCCGCTGTCTTTGATACTGTCTCAGAAAAGCAAAGAGCTAGGCAGTTTGCGGAGCAGAGCTTAGTGATCAGCCGCCAACTTGCACATCCTCACCGCATCGCGTCAGCTTTCCACCGACTTGGTTCGATTGCACGCGGTCTGGGTGAATATAAGGAGGCTGTCGGCTACTTTCAGGAAGCGTTGGCGGCCTTCCGACAGGTAGATGATCGCTACCACATTATCCTCGTGCTTGCCGAACTGGGGAAGGCCATGTATATGGTGGGCGAGTTCCCGCGTGAGACGATTATGATGGTAGTAAGCGAAGCTGTGACACGTGCGCGCGAACTCGGCAGTTATGAGGCTCTTTTTGTTGGTGTTGGGATCCATGCCGAAATCTCCCTTTGGAACGGAGATTATGAGCTAGCCGGGGGTGAGCTGCAGGAAATTGTTGAACGTTCGCGACAGATGCCCTCACATTTTTTAGCAACTTGTCTGGCAGGATTGGGCCAGGCGGAACTGGGGCTTGGCAAATTTTGTCTCGCCCGCCTACATCTCCTAGAAGCAATGACTGAAATGCTAAAAAGCCAAACACGCCTCCTGACCAATTGCCAATTGGCCTTATGTGCGTGGGCAGATTTGCTTTGTAAGGAATGCGACCTGCCAGAAATAGTAAATCAACCAATAAGGTTAATACAGCAACAAACCCTCGCGCTCGAAATCGTTGCCAGCCTTATGGAGCAACCGCAGGTCTCACCCTTTTATAAAGCACACGCAGCCCAACTTGTCGCCAAATTAGAAACGCAGTTACCGACAGCGCTGGCTGTGGCAGCCCTAGCGCGCGGCAAGCAGAAAACGCTGCCCGAGTTCATAGCCGAGATCATCCAGCAGGAAGATAAAGCTTCCTGCTAGCGTGGCTTCATCCTCATCCTGCTTC
>JBBRVA010000693.1:0-4715 GCA_038247295.1 Caldilineales bacterium
CAAGGTGGCGGTCGGCTCCGGCGTATTTGTGACTGTTGATTCTGGTGTATCGGTGGGTGTGATTGTTGCCGTTATGGTTACTGTCACCGTCGGTGTCAGCGTGGCCGTCGTAGTCACACCGATGGTGCTTTCGGCTGTACTTGTAAAGACGAATGTAGCTTCTGGCTGCACTGTCTCGGTAACGGTTATAGTCGTGGTTGCAGGTGCGGTGGCAATCGTGTCTGGTGTAGTCGTAACCGTGATTGGTACGGTACTGGATGACGTGATTGCGACAGATACAGTGGCGGTGACAACGGCAGTGGGTGGAGTCGGCGCGGGCAGCACGGCAAGCGCTACTGGCGTCGCAGCAGCCAGCACTTCGTCCAACTCGTTGACAGTCTGTACGCTGAGATTGTATTCACCTGGTTCAGCCAAGGTGACGGGCAGCGACCACTGACCATCCGCTAGCACCGTCGTTGCGGTTATTACTTGATTATTGAGCAACACTTGTAACGTTGTATTCGGTTCACCGCTGCCTGTCAGCGTCAGATCGCCAGCCGTCAGTTCACGTGGCAACGTGGATAGGTCCAGCGTTGGCGAGCGTACCGGAGGCGGTGCTACTTGCAACGTGAGTTGTTGCGACGATGCCAACACGGCGCCGCTGGCATCGGTGATCTGCACCTGCACCTGATGTTCGCCACCGGTCGCAAAGCGGGCCACATATTCCCATGCACCTTCTTCAGACACCTGAATTGTATCGGCGGCAATGTCATCAATTAATAGTTGCAAAGTGCTGCTGGGTGCGCCGGTGCCGCGGATCGCCACCTCGTTCGGACCCACTTGTGCACTATCATAAGGCGAAATGATGATCGGGCGAATGAATGGGGTTTCGACCGGATAGGTGGGCACCAACGTAGCGACTGAGCCGGTAATGGCCGCTTCGTTCTGGCGACTGCGCACAACAAATAAAATGATTAAGATGACAACAAACAGCAGCAAGATGACAAATTTCGAGGTGTCAAACCGGCGAATGGCCCTGGGGCTGCGTATGCGTCGCATGGCTTTACTTTCCCTCACTGGTTCTTTGGGGCCAGTTGCCTGGCTTGAGCAATCCATGATCCAGGATCAACAGCTTGCCATGGTTCAGGATGAATAATTTCCAGTAAACGTTCAGGCGATAGTTCGCTTAATTGAGCAAAGGTATGTACGCCGGCGGTGTGGAGACGTTGTGCAAAAGCCGGACCAACACCGTTGATCATTTCAAGCTGATCATTACGGGAGATCAGATGTGTTCGGTAAAACACTAGTGGTTTCACCGGTCGGCGCAGATACCGACAATTGGGCAAGTTGGGCGCGTAATTCAGCCACTTCGCGCTGAGCAGCCTGCAACTCCCTCCGCCATTGGCTTTCGGTTTGCAAACTCGCGTAGAGCTCACGGCGCCAAAATCGCCAATCGATAAACCATTCAATCACCCAACCAAGGATCAAGCCGGTGACGAGTCCTAACCAAAAAAGCATTATGCGCCCCTTTCTTCCGTATGGGTGGCGATCGACGCATGAATCAAGCCTGCACCCCTGTTATTATCTGGATTATTATTTTCTGGCTCAGATTGAGTTTTACACCGTGTCTTAATGGGCGGTAGAAAATAAAATATTTATGGCACACGTATCAATCACCTGTTTGCAATCAAATGCAAATCACAGTGTGAAATACAATGTGAATGAGGATAGTTTGCTGCCCTACTTGTACCATAGTTTCTTGAATCCCTCAAGTATCGTTATAATGATTTTTGCAATCCATCCAAAGAGCGGATTCGCCGTTGGGATGGACAAGCTGCTCGCCTATGCTACTGCGCAAAGCAGCCGCCATCGCCGAAGAATTATTTGCTGACATGACGTTGTTAGAGCCGACCCCAAACGAGTCTGTACCGGTTGTCGCGCTCAACTGGCCGTTTAATGGTGGCTATATCCTGCGGCGTTATAGCCAAGCTACAGAGACCTACTCTGCCCTGCCAGGGATCATGATAGAGGTAAACCGAGGGTTATTTGTGGGTGATCAAAAAACCGACACACCGGTTCAACCCCCCAATCTCGACCGCATTGCACAGGTCCGGCAGCGGCTTTATCAATGGGCAGCGCGGGTGGTTGAGTTTTTTTGATGCCTCTGCTAATTTTTTTACAGGATATTTTTCATGACTACACGAAGTAAAAATACCGATGAGAATAAAACTGACATCCTAAAATTAACCACGAGCGGCGAAGTGGCAATTGGTTATGTTGGGCCAGATCAGATCATCTACAAGTTGCGCTGGGATGAAGGCCGACCGGTCGGACGCATCGATGAACAGGGGCATATCTTCCGTACTACGGCCCACGATGAGCGTGAACTAGGTCTCTTTACAGCCGACGGTTATGTGCGCAGCCACGGATTATTTGAAGGCGGTGAGCTAGGCTGGGTGGATCCCGACGGTGTTGTGGTTCAAGGCGGCTTTATGCTGGGTGAAGAAGAAGTGGGCCGCGTGGTGGGACCCCAACCGGCGGCGGCGGCCGCCGCCCTCCTCCTGCTCTTTTTGCCCGAAGAAGCCGAGGCCGATAAACGTATGGCAGTCGATGAACAACGCCGGAAAGGCTAGAGGTGCTGGCCCATGCCTTTTCTGCCAACTTCCAGACTGCAATTTTACTACCGCGTGCACGGCCACGCCGACGGTTTACCCATGCTGCTGCTGCACGGTAGTTATGCCACGAGCCGTTGGTGGGAACCGCTCTTTGCCGTTTTGCCAGATGAGCTTCAGGCAATCGCCCCCGACTTGCGGGGCTGTGGCCAAAGTGACAAACCAGCCACCGGCTATGCGATTGAAGAACAGGCTGAAGATTTGGCAGTCTTGGTCAAGACGCTTGGCTGGCAGGGCTTCGACTTAGTGGCCCATTCGAGTGGCGGCGCAATTGCGCTTGAGTTTGCGATCAACCACCCCGGTGTGCTTAATACACTTACACTGGTGGATAGCGTGCCCGTCGAAGGCGTTTTCACGCCGATCGAGATGCTGCTCGTGTTGGAAGAGATGAAGAACAATCCAACCCTGTTGCGCCAGGCCATGGCCGCCTTGATGCCGACCTTAGACCTTGATCTGTCAGAAAACGCCGTTTTCTTTCAACAGTTGGTAGATGACGCGCAGCAGATGGCGCCCGCTGCCTTTACAACAATTGCCGAAAGCCTGGGGCGCTGGAATCGCTTTGCCGAAGCCAAGCACTTGACCCTCCCCACCCTAATCATTTGGGGCGATCAGGATCAAATTGTCGAGCGGGATGCAACGACACGCACGTTAATTGCCATTCCAGGAGCAAGAAATCTCGAAGTCTTACCCGGCGTGGGCCACAGCCCGATGATCGAAGCGCCGCTGCTCCTGGCCGAACGGATTTTAGAATTTACGACACAGGATTTTTCTGAATTTGACAGTCTATTAGCGGCTTGATATAATGTTTTGCGCAAACGTTTGCGCAAAACATTATATCAAGCCGCTAATTTTAAGGCGGTGTTAGGTGTCATTGCTGTCAATCGCTCCCTGTTCCATTGGCAACTTGTTATACTTTGAGCCTTAGCACTTCATGTCCAGCTAGTAGCCGCGATGGCAAAGAAACGGATCTCGATCAAAGATATCGCCAAATTGGCGGGGGTAAGTTCGCCCACGGTTAGCCGCGCCCTGCATGGTGATGGCCGGATGAGCAGTGCGACGCGCAATCGCATTATCCAGTTGGCCAATGAGATCGGTTATACACCTAGCTTGGTGGCGCGCGGATTGGTCACCCAACGCAGCCACTGTGTCGGGCTGGTCGTGCCTACGTTTGCCGATCCTTTTCATAGCGAAGTTGCCCAAGGCATCGAAGAAGAAGCACGCCGGCATCATTACAGCCTCTTTCTGGCCAGTACAGGCGTGGATCCAGCACGCGAGCTGGCGGTTGTACGCACAATGCATGGCCGCCAGGTTGATGGTATCATCGTCGCGGCCAGTCGTGTGGGCAATCAATATGCGGAGCTACTGCGTGATACCGGGCTCCCCATTGTGTTGATCAACGCCCATGTGGCTGGCAATAACATTCACTCGATCTATCATGATGATTACAAGGGCGGTTGCCAATTGGTTGATCATTTGATCGAGCGCGGATACCGCCGTATTGCCTATATTGGTAATAAACGTGGCGGCCAGATTGATGTAGAGCGCCGCCGCGCCTGGATCGACACCCTGCATGCCGCTCGGTTACCGGCAGCATTAGCTGTTAATGGTCCGAATGGACGTTTACAGGGGGGCAGCCTTGCCGCCGAACAACTGTTGCCGCAAGCCCATGCGTTGTGGGGTGCGCCGCCTCAGGCCATTTACTGCTATAATGATACGATGGCAATCGGGGCCATGGCGGTCTTGCGCCAACAAGGTTTGCGAATCCCAACCGATGTTGCCTTAACCGGCTTTGATGACATTGATGTGGCAGCCTTTTTGGAGCCGCCTTTAACGACGCTCCGCCAGCCACGCCACAAAATGGGTGTCGAAGCGATGAAGGCTTTATTGACCCTGATCAACGAAGAATCCAATCCGGTTCCACCCCAAGCGACAATCATGCAGGGTGAATTGATCATTCGCCATTCGGCGTGAAATACAGAGCAAGCGCGGATAGCCAGCCACGCAGCGGCGATCACTTACATCTAAATCGAGGAAATTCTATGCAGCGGCAGATGCAGTATACAA
>JBBRVA010000694.1:0-4695 GCA_038247295.1 Caldilineales bacterium
ACTGCACCTCACCGCTCTGGCAGTTACACCACCACGCTACACCACTTACTTCCGAATGAACCAGTCTGTGTGGTGTCGGCACACTGCCACCCGATCAATGTCGCCAGTCTATTGGCAACGACATTGCTAATCCATAGCGCTATATTATACAATTGACCATTATTTATAGCCCCGGTGCAGATTATGTTAGCAAGCAAGGAAAATAGGTCATGTTGAAAACCCTTCGTCGCGATATTCAACTCTTTTTTGAAAATGATCCAGCGGCGCGCAGTACGTGGGAGGTGTTGCTTTGTTATCCTGGTCTGCACATCCTCTGGTTTCACCGCCTGGCACATTGGCTATGGCTGCACCACTTTTACCTACTCGGACGGCTAACTTCGCATATTGGACGTGGGATGACTGGGATCGAGATTCATCCGGGTGCGCAAATCGGGCCGGGCCTGGTCATTGATCACGGCATGGCGGTCGTGATCGGCGAGACGGCTGAAATTGGCGCCAATGTCATGCTCTATCACAACGTGACGCTGGGCAGCGTAGATCTGGTCAAGGGCAAACGCCATCCCACGCTGGAAGATCATGTAGTGGTGGGCGCCGGCGCGACACTGTTGGGTCCGATTCGGATTGGGGCGCATTCGCGCATCGGCGCCAATGCTGTCGTGGTCAAGGATGTGCCGCCCCATTCGGTAGTTGTGGGGGTGCCCGGCCGCACCCGTCCGCGCCACGGCCTTCAGCCAGCGGAAGCAGATCTCGTCAGCGTGCCGCCACATGTGCATGGTGAGTTAGTTTTGCCCGCCAGCACATTGGAAATGCTGCACACCATGAACCGCCAGATCACAGCGCTGGAAAAAGAACTCGCCATGCTGCGTGACGAGCAGTGGGAAGAAGCCTTGGAAATGCAATATGGGTATGAGGGCGCTTATATTTAGGGGTGGCAATCTCTTGGATGAAGAAAAACACGCCGAATTGGTCGATGGTTTTGGCATCACGATTGAGCAATTGCCGCCCCGCGCCAACCGTTGGGTAGAAGTTGGTTTAGATTATGCGGATCTGGCCCGCAAGATTGTACAAACTGGCGCGCCGTAAGACAAAGTAAACGCCAGGCAAATGACTGAACGATCAACCATCGTCAACCAACCGAAGATGGAGCACACGATGAACAAGGAAGCGAGTAACAATTCTAGCCTAACTTGGCAGCAGCGGTGGTTACAGCCGGGAATTTACTGGACCCAACGGGCAAGGTGAGCACCGGACCGCGGTTTGGTATCCAGCAACCGAGCTAATATCACCAGACCTTGTTGTTCCAGTTTGCCTGTCGCCTGGTTGGTAGGGAAATTACAATTTGAGCAATCGGTGCGAGGCGGCAATAATGCTCATTGAACTCACAAACATGTTATAATCTTAGTCACCAAATTTTGCCTATTCGCACGACTGGAACGCAAAGAAGCAGCATGCCACTACGCCAATCGTTTACCGCCGTTCTCGAACGCAATAGCACCTTGCGCGAGGATTTTGCCACCGAACCCAACTAGACCAGAAGGAAAAACGGCATGAGCGGTTTCCCGCCCTCCAATCGTTCGGTGCTGGTGCGCCCAGCCGCACGTGAGGATTTTCCACGCATTGCCCAGCTCTTGACTCAGTTGTACGCGGCGGAATTGCCGGGGGCATTAAGCGGATCGCCGGCTGGCCAACAAGAACTCTTGGAATTTACGTTAGCCGCCAAACAAGCCCAAGGGTTGCAGGGGCGCTATGTCGCTTGTAATGCGGCGGGCGACATCCTGGCCACTGGGACCGTGGAATACCCCGGTGCAACGCCCTATGAGCGCGCCCCAGATGGGACGATCCAGCTGGCGGTGGCACGGATCGGCTATCGCGCTACGGTGCGTCTGCTCTTGACGGTGGCGCGCAGTATGGTGCCGTCGCCACGTCCGTCGACGCCGGACGCGGTCTGGCTGCACAGTGTGGTCGTGGACGAACGTCACCGTGGACAGGGTGTCGGGCGGGTGCTGATAAATGGATTGGAAGCACAGGCCAGTGCACAGGGCTATCAAGCGGTCTGGCTGCAAGTGTTGGCGATGAATCAGCCCGCGCGCCAATTGTATCAGCGGTTGGGCTATCAGGAGATGTGGGCTTCGCCCCGTTGGCACGGGATGTTGACGTGGCCTAGTTATTTGATGCGCAAAGCACTGCCAGCCGGCCCTGCAACGAATACAGCATAGGAATAGATGAGATCACAAAAATGCAGCAGAAAATTATTCGCAATCTGATCATTTTCACAGTCGTTACCCTGGGCAGCGGCTGGCTGGGCCTGGCCGTTGATCGCGCTACCGCAGCGCCCGATCCGCAGCAGGGACTCGGTATCTTACTCTGGATTCTGCTGCCGGCGGCGACAGGCTTGCTGCTGCGCGCGGTTGGTGGCGATGGCTGGCAAGATGCTGGGATCAAGCCCCATCTGCGAGCAAGTTGGCGCTGGTATGGGGTGGCGCTGCTGATCTTTCCGCTGGTTTCTCTGCTCCTGTTAGGATTGGGTTATGGGGTCGGAGCATTTTCGCTACCCGGCTTTGCCACCCAGGGCTGGGGCGCCTTCGTTGCGCTCGTGGCCGTTGCGTTCGCGGCATCATTCGTCAAAAATATTTTGGAAGAGTTCGCCTGGCGCGGCTACCTAACCGCACGTTTTGCCGCACTCCAACTCCACCCTTTTGTCAATCATCTGCTGACCGGGCTGATCTGGGCGGGCTGGCATCTCCCCTACTGGCTCTACTTTGTCGATGTGCAAACGTTCACTACGCTTAGCCGGCCTACCTTCATTGGGTTGGCGATGCTCACCTTGATCATCACCGCGATCACCTACGGCGAACTGCGGCTCTTGAGCAAATCCGTCTGGCCGACGGTCGTTTTGCACAGCGTGGCGAATGCGATCACCGCGACTTTGCTGCTCAACGGATTTATTAAACTCAACGGGTGGATGGGTGTGCTCTTCTCGCCCGGTAATGACGGCGTCATCCACGCTATCTTGTTTACCTTAATTGGTATTGGTCTCTATCAATATCGGCTCAAAACCAAGCGCCACACATACTGAAAAAAGGCGTCACAACCACAAACATCGGCACAAATCGGTGGTCGAAGGCACCCCAGCAAAATACTTCCTTCTTTCAATGTCAAGATGACAGTTACAGCAATATCTGGTATACTCATCAACAGACGAGCCTTTCCATTTCCAAAACAACCTTCGTTAGGAAACTGTGCCCCAAGACCATGATTTTTACGATAGACGAACGGCTAGTCCAGTTTGCCAGCAGCATCTTTCGATTAGAAGAGCTAGCTGTCCAACTGTTATAGGGCTGCGCGACGATCAGGCAACCATTAAAGCCTTGTTGCCGCACAGCACCCCTGTTTTTGGCCCTATTATCCAGAAACTTTTTTAAAGGAGAAGCGAATGAAGAACCAATCAAAACTGTTCGTTATTGTTGGGTTGTTGTTGTTTGCGCTTGTCGCTAACGCCTGTGTTGCCCCCGCGCCCAACGCTGGCACCGCACCGGCAGACACTGGCACCACGACAGAGGCGGCTGCCCCCGAAGGCGGCTTTGTGATCGGCGTGAGCAACACACTGGTCGGCAACGGCTGGCGCGAGCAGATGATCTGCGCGATCAAGGCCGAGGCGAGCGCCAGCGGGCTGGTCGATAGCGTGGTCGTCGTCAACCGCAACGGTGGCCCCACCGAGCAGATCGCCGATCTCGAAGGTCTGATCTCGCAGGGCGTGGATGCCATCATCCTCAACCCGACCGATCGCGAAGGCTTGAACGCGGTGATCGAGTCAGCCATCGCCCAGGGCATCGTCGTCGTGGCCGTCGATCAGGCGGTTACTGCCGAGGGCGCCTATGTAGTGACCAACGACCAGACGGCCTATGCCCAACTGGGCGCCGAGTGGTTGTTCGAACAATTGGGTGGCTCCGGCAAGGTGGTTGAAATGCGCGGCATCGACGGCGTCCCCGCCGATACCGACCGCCACAACGGCTTCACCGCCGCGCTGGAAAAGTATCCCGACATCGAAGTTGTGACCGAGGTCTTCACCGGCTGGGATCCCTCCACCGCCGCGCAGCAAGCGCTGGACGTGATCAGCACCCAAGAGATCGACGGCATCTGGACCTCTGGCACAGACTACACGGTTGTCGAACAATTCCAGACCGCTAATGTGCCCCTTGTCCCCATCGTTGGCGCCGACAACAACGCCTTTATCGGGCAATTGATTGATCTGGCCGACGAGGGCCTGGTCGGTGCGGCCGTCACTAACCCACCCGCCATCGGTGCAGTGGGCGTGTCGATTGCGCTCGATGCCTTGACGGGCAAGAACCCCGAACAGGTGACAACCCTCACCCCGCAAGTCTACGCCACCGGCGACGAAGTTCTTACAACCCTGTATGCACCAGACGAGCAACCGGGCTGGAGCACCTACGTCAATATCGAGCCGTACACGCATTATAGCGGCAGCGCAGATGTGTCCGCTTGTAAGGGGCCAGGGGAGTAAATTCAGTCAGGCAGTAGGTCAGTGGGACAGTAGGTCAGTGGGACAGTAGGTCAGTGGGGCAGTAGGTCAGTGGGACAGTAGGTCAGTGGGACAGTAGGTCAGTGGGACAGTAGGTCAGTGGGACAGTAGGTCAGTGGGACAGTAGGTCAGTGGGACAGTAGGTCAGTGGGACA
>JBBRVA010000695.1:0-4691 GCA_038247295.1 Caldilineales bacterium
GGCGTAGTCGCGCCCAACGGCAATGGTGATATATTTGTGGCGCGCCTCGCAATCATTGGTCGGATCCAGTGGCCACGCTTCTAGCGCACCTGTTTGCTGGGCAGGCAGCAAAACCTCTACCCAGGCGTGTGAACCCCCTTCACCCAGCAGATGGCCTGAAACATAGCGCGCGGGCAAGCTGACCGCGCGACAGATCGCCAACATGATATGTGCATAATCCTGACATAGCCCAGCGCCGATGGCCAGCGCTTCGGTGGCGGTCGTCGCTACGGTGGTCACGCTGGACTGATAGTGCATGGCCCGAAACGTCCAGTCGTTGATCGCTTTGGCCAGCGCCCTTGGCTCGCGATGCTGAACACGCAGTTGGTGAGCAACACCAGCTAGTGTACTGTCTGCGGTTGTCAGGGAAGTTGATGCCAGATAGTGGTGTGCTTGATCGGCGGGAATGATGGGCCTGTCACCATCCTGCACGCGCTGCTCGACGGTTGTCCAGACTTTGAAATCAAGACTGGTTTGGACTTGGGCAATGTAGAGCTGAAAAATGCGATTGCCAAAACTATCGACCATGCTCTGCTGCGAGAGTGCCGGCACCGATACATCAAGATGATAGTCGCAGAGGCGCTGTTGACCATGTTGATTGGCCGGCACCACCACCAGCCGATGGCGTAGTTCGCGCACAGGGTCTGGGTATTGATAATGAAAGCGTTGCTGAATCAGACCGCGCGTGCGGCGGACGCGTGACCATTCGATGTTGCGATGGTCGATAAACTGGATCGCCGCTTGCGTTAGCCGACTGTGACGCTTTGATGCAGGCAACGTTATATTCCTTGCTGGTTTACCAGGCGAGTGTCGGCCAGCGACAGGTGTTCGTCGACCTGATCGGCCCAGACCCAGAGGTTGGCTAATTCGCTGGCGCCATAAGTGGTGGTCAGTGCAACATCCACCGCGTCGCGCCCACGCCCGATGACCACTCGTCCAATGCGCGGCTTGTTGTGGCGAGCATCGAAGGTATACCAGGCGCCGCCCACGTAGGCTTCGAACCAGGCATGAAAATCCATCGGTAGCAGATCCGCAGGAACCCCAATATCGGGCAGATAGCCGTAGACATAACGGGCTGGGATATTGAGGGAACGGCAGAAACTAATGGCGATATGCGCAAAGTCGCGACAGACGCCGCGCCGCTGCTGATAGGCCTGGTAGCCAGAAGTGTGCATGGTGCTGCCAGCGCCATAGGTAATGTTCGTGTGCACCCAATCGCAGATGGCCTGCACGCAAGGCCAGCCGGCCGGTACATGGCCAAACAATTGCCAAGCATCATCGGCAAATAAATCCGATTCGCAGTGGCGACTGGGCAACGTATAGGGCAATACGTCGTAGGGCAACTGCTCCACTGGCGTTTGGAACAGGGTAGGCAAGACCAGGTCGGGTTCAGGTGGCACGGCCGCAATGGCATCATAATGCACTTCAAACTTGCCGGCGGGCGCCACCAAGCGCCAGGCGCTATTGCCAAAATGGTCGATAAATTCCTCAACCGGAACGGTTGGCGTTAGCAGACGAACCTCTTCCAGCACACGATGGCGGTCAAAATTGCAGGGGCGCACGACAAAAATCATCGGCGTAGGAGAAGGTGAATTGTAGATGAAGGTACAGCCCACTTTAACATGCATAGCTTGGTTACTCTTGCCTTTCGGGCGATCTATACTATCCGTGCGCAGCTATCTGTTTTATGATAACACACTTGCCCGTGATAGATTGAGTGCTAACCGCGGCGCTAAAATTTTTAGTCATTCAGTTGGGATAGATAATTCTAGCCGGGAAAAAGGTAGTGTTTTGCTTTTGTACACCAGAGCATGCCTGAGCGGATACACACCTACGGGGTCTGCGTTATTCTTGCGGCGGATGACGATTAATACTAACCCAATGGGTGCGTACAGCAATCGCTAGTGGTCGATTTAACTTTAGCATATTAACTATTATACCACATGTCCTAAATCTTCCTTACGTCATGCGATCCGCTCTCGCGTGCGCCAGCGGCTGAGATCTCGATAAACTCGGCCGCTGTTTGCAACTCCTGGATCGTGCGGGCGCCGCCGTAGCTGAGACCAGAACGCAGCCCGCCCACTAGTTGGTAGACGATCTCGCGCACGTGGCCGCGATAGGGCACCACGGCCTCCACACCTTCGGGCACTACTTTGTCCCAATCGGCCTGACTTTCGGCGCTTTCGTCAGCGTTGGCGTCGACTTTACCTTCGGCACTCTCGGCCGCTTTGCGGCCCATCGCCGCGCCCAGCGAAGCCATGCCGCGCACAACCTTTACCTTCTGCCCATCGCGGATCACCGGTGAACCGGGCGCCTCTTCGCAGCCGGCGAAAAGGCTGCCGATCATCACTGTACTCGCGCCGGCGGCCAGTGCTTTGACCAGATCGCCCGAAGTTTTGATGCCACCATCGGCAATGATCGGAATGTTGATGCCGGCGGCTGCCAAACCGGCCGCGCTGTCCATAATCGCCGTCAGTTGTGGCACGCCAAAGCCAGTAACAATGCGCGTGGTGCAGATCGACCCTGGCCCGATGCCCACCTTGATCGCATCGGCGCCTGCTTCCGCCAATTCGCGCGCGCCATCACTTGTCGCCACGTTGCCAGCCACGATCTGCGCCTGCGGGAAGTTACGGCGCAAGGTTTTGACCATTTCGATACAATGGTCGGCGTGGCCGTGGGCAATATCCAACACCAGCAGATCGGCGCCGGCTTTCAAGAGCGCCTCGGTTCGCTTTAGATCTTCGCGCTTGACCCCAATTGCTGCGCCTACGCGCAGCCGGCCCTTGTTATCCTTGGTCGCCTCTGGATACTCCTGCTGTTTGGCCACATCGCGCGCCGTGATCAACCCGACCACCGTCCCCATGTCGTCGAGCACGGGCAACTTCTCCAGCCGATGTTGGTGCAAGATCGCGCGCGCTTCGTCTGGTGCGATATCGGGCCGCGCCGTGATCATCTGTTCGGGCTTGGTCATGACGGTGGTTACTGGCGCTTGGTCGTCGGGCGCGAGCAAGATGTCGCGTTGGGTGACTAAGCCAGCGAGTTTACCGTTGCTATTCGTTACGACCAACCCGCCAATCTTGTAACCCTCCATCAGCTTGCGCGCCTGGGCAATCGGCGCCTCTTGGTCAACCGTATAGGGGTTTTCGACCACAAAGCCTTCGGCGCGCTTTACCTGATTCACCTGGCGCACTTGCTGGTCAACCGTCATAAAACGATGAATGATGCCGATGCCGCCAATGCGCGCCATCGCGATCGCCATGCCCGCTTCCGTTACGGTATCCATATTGGCACTAATAATCGGTGTCCGCAGTTGAATCTTGGGTGTCAGCCAAGTGGTGGTATTTACATCCTGGCGCGAAGAGACGGGCGAGCGTTTGGGAATCAAAAGGACATCATCGAAGGTTAAACCTTTGGTTGGTCGGATTTTCATAGTCGGCTCCTTGGAACAAGATAAATGCAGCAGGCATTATCGTCCGCTTGTCTCATCTAATCAAAAGCAACTGTTCAGCCATTTTTAATCAGACTGGGCAAAAATCAGTTGTCAGTCTATTATCAAGCAAGCGCTTGCACTTTGCAAACATTTTGTGAAAGTATCGTGCGGCTCAATTGCCGCACATCTAACTAGCGTTAGGCCAATTGCAGCACATCTAACTGAAATATCGGTCTGATTTGCGTAAGCTGTGGATAACATTATCAAGCTTGAAGAAAATGCAATGTGCGTGACGGCCGTTATTACCAATCACCAACAGGAGAAAAGATGCTCAAACGTCAACTATATCTGCTGCTTTTTTGTTTTACGCTTATCACCAGCGCCTGCACACCGATTCAACCGGTGGCAACATCACCGACCGCCGCGCCGAGTGCGGCGGTCGCTGATGTTGCTGATCTGCCGCTGGATGCCCCATTGGCCCCTGACTCCAGTGTGCGCACCGGTAAATTAGAAAATGGCCTCACCTATTTTATCCGCCGTAACACAGAGCCGGCCAACCGTATCGAATTACGGCTGGCGATCAACGCTGGTTCAGTGCAAGAGGATGAGGATCAGAAGGGGTTGGCCCATCTGCTCGAACATATGATGTTTAACGGTACACGTCGCTTCCCCGAGCATGAACTGATCGATTATCTAGAAAGCATCGGCATGAGCTTCGGTGCTGATCTAAACGCTTATACCTCCTTCGACGAAACAGTCTACATGTTGCAAGTGCCCACCGACGACCCAGAAATCTTGGGCAAGGGGCTAGATGTGTTAGAGGATTGGGCGGGTTATGCCACCCTCGACCCCGCCGAAATTGATCTGGAGCGCGGCGTGGTGGTGGAAGAATGGCGGCTGCGCGACCAAGGCGCACAGGGGCGCATTACCAACCAATGGTTCCCCTTTATCCTCGCCGGCTCCAAATATGCCGAGCGCTTGCCAATTGGCGATATGGAAGTGGTGCGTAACGCTCCAGCCGAGACGGTGCGCCGTTTCTACGAAACATGGTATCGCCCGGATCTGATGGCCGTGGTCGCCGTGGGTGACTTTGACGTGGATGAGATCGAGGCGATGATCAAGGAACGCTTCTCCTCACTGCCGGTGCCGGAAAACCCAACCCCACGCACTCCAGTCGAGGTTGTTCCACCCAGCGAACCGCGCACATTGATTATTACCGACC
>JBBRVA010000696.1:0-4677 GCA_038247295.1 Caldilineales bacterium
ATCCCCTGGGCAAGGTGGCCGCCATTCGTAAAGCTGTGGGCGCGGATATTGATTTGATGGTCGATATCCACGGTCCGCCCTGGCTGACGACCAAGGACGCGATCCGCATGGGGCAGGCATTGGAGCCTTATGATCTGCTCTTTTACGAAGACCCGGTGGCCCCGGAAAATGTCGAAGCGCTAGCGCGCGTGGCGACGCAGGTCAATCTGCCAATTGCCGCCGGTGAACGCCATGCCGGCATTTGGGGTGTACGCGAATTGATCGAGCGCGAAATCATCGACGTGGTGCAGCCAGATACGGGGCGCGCCGGCGGCTTGTTGCAGATGAAGAAGATCGCCGCCTTGGCCGAGGCGCACTATATCACCTTTGCGCCCCACGATGGTTCGTTGGGGCCAGTCGCTGAAATCGCTGCCGCTCATCTGTGCGCCACGCTGCCCAATTTCCTAATCTTAGAACATTTGGAAGATGATGTGCCACAGCGCCATACTGTAATGCAGCCACCACCAACGATTGTTGACGGTTTTATGCTCGTCCCCGATGCGCCAGGCCTGGGCATTGATATTGTCGAGGAAGAGATCGCCAAGTATGTGTCTACAGGCAATGTGTCACCGCCCAACCCAGATGAGGAGTATGTTTACTTCCGGGCGCGTGACAAACGGGCGCGTTGGTTGCAGGCCGATAAGGAAAAAGGGGTGGATGATTTTGTATAATTTCCGCCGCTTGTCATGCATTAAGATTGTAGCGCTCGCATCAGACAGCCCTTGGATTACGTGGCATGCTTTAGGTTGACCGTCATTTAGACGGACGAAAGCCTGATCGGGCTATGCCACGCAACAAAATATAAGGGGTAAAAGTATGAATTATCGTCGTTTGGGCAGCGCAGGTTTAAAGGTGAGCGAACTCTCGCTGGGTTCCTGGGTCACCTTTGGCAGTCAGGTGGCCGAAGATTTGGCCTACGATTGTATGAAGGCTGCGTATGATGTAGGGGTAAACTTTTTTGATAATGCCGAAGCCTATGCCGGTGGCAAAGCCGAGACAATTATGGGCAAGGTCTTCCAGCGTGCCGGCTGGCGGCGGTCTAGTTACGTCGTCTCGACTAAGTTGTACTGGGGGCTGAACGATGGCCCGAACGAGCGCAATACGCTCAATCGTAAGTATCTGCTCCAGGCGATAGATGGCTCGCTCGAACGCCTCCAACTCGACTATGTGGACCTGCTCTTCTGTCACCGGCCAGACGCCGAAACGCCAATCGAAGAGACAGTGCGCGCCATGCATGATATTATTACGCAGGGCAAGGCACTTTACTGGGGTACTTCGGAATGGGGCGCCGATCAGATCCGGCAGGCCTGGCAGATCGCCGAACGTCATCATCTCCACAAGCCGCAGATGGAGCAGCCACAATACAACATGCTTGCGCGCGACCGCGTCGAGAAGGAATACGCACCGCTGTACGACGAGATTGGCTTGGGGCTAACCATCTGGAGTCCGCTGGCTTCTGGCCTGTTGAGCGGCAAGTACAATGAAAGCATTCCCGCCGATAGCCGGGCCAACTTGCCCGGCTATGAATGGCTGCGCAAGATGATCACCAACCCGGAACGGATCAATGCTGTACGTGCATTGCAACCAATTGCGGACGATCTAGGCTGTTCGATGGCTCAGTTGGCGTTGGCCTGGTGTCTGAAAAATCCGCACGTGAGCACGGTGATCACTGGCGCCAGCCGCGTGGAACAGGTCCACGAAAACATGAAAGCACTGGAAATCGCCCCCAAGTTGTCGGCTGATGTGCTGACGCAAATTGAAGGCGTTTTGAAGAATAAACCAGCGTAGGTTGGGCAAGGTCGGCTAAAACATAAGCTCTGCGAACCGGCGCAATGCCGCCAGGTGTTGCGCCGGTGTCGCAAATCCACACCCCATCGTATTGATCGTAAAATGGGTTGCCCCTGCTGCCGCCCACTCTTCCAGTGCTACCCGCCAGCGTTCGGGCTGACCGTCGCCATAGTTCAGGCGCGGTTCGATGCCGATGGCCGCCCGCGTGCGCCCGGCCTCGGCTAGATAACGATCGAGGATGGCCAAGGTTGGTTGGGCATCGGCGGCGCTGCGGTAATTGGGCATCCACCCGGCGCCACGCTTGGCCACCCGGCGCATCACCGCTTCGGCGTGGCCACCAAACCAGATCGGAATCGGCTGTTGCACGGGCATCGGGTTAAGGCCGGCGTCTGGGACGGTGTGCCACTGGCCTTGAAAGGTGACCAGCGGCTGCGTCCACAACTGGTGCAGCAGATCAACCTGCTCTTCAATGCGTTTGCCGCGGTTGTGAAAATCCTCACCCAAGGCCATATACTCGACTTCATTCCAACCAATACCAATGCCCACGCGCAAACGCCCGCCGCTTAACACATCCAACGTCGCTGCTTGTTTGGCGACCAGCGCGGTCTGGCGCTGCGGCAAAATGATAATGCCGGTTGCAAATTCCAGCTTTTGCGTCACGGCGGCCATAAAGCTGAAGAGCACGAATGGCTCGTGAAAGGGTGTCTGATCTGTATATGGTCCCTGCCAGCCGCCAGGGCGGTTGGGATTGGCGCCTAAAACGTGATCATAAGCCAAAACATGCATGTAGCCCAACGCTTCCACGGTCTGCGCGTAATCCCGCAGCGCTACGGGATCGTTGCCAAACTCCGTTTGTGGGAAAACTGCGCCAATTTTTATCATGTATCACCTCATCGGCCTTCGCTACCCTATTATATAAGGACTTACGCACCCGGAGCGCCGCCATCTCTGGCGGCAGGCCGGCAAGATGCCGGCGTTCTCAGGTAGCTGCGTAAGTCCTATTATATTTTCTTATGATGACTTCTGGCCTTTTCAGCCGTTCAACGTTTTGATGCCGTCAGATGGGAAGCGCGCATCGAATGTATAAACTTGTTGGTTGTCGCTGCTAAATACTTCAGCCCATAATAGCGCATCAGCAAAGGAGATGCGCTTGGAATTTCTGCACAGGCGCAACGCATCGAGTGCTATGGGCTTGGGCAGATGTGCTAATTGAATATTTGCCCGCTGCAGAAATGATATTAGTGCCGCGACCAAATCGGCCCGTGGTATTTGATAAACAGAATCTAACACATAGGCACTTTCCGCCAAGATCAACGCACTTACAAAGAGCAATTGTTCACTATCAATGATGGATGCGGCTTTCTCTGCCATTTCCGGCGGATCGTTAATGAGATAGCGCACAATGAAACTTGAATCCAAGTAAGCAGGACTTTGTGTCGTACTCACACTGCACTTTTCTGTTCTGCATCTACCGCCGCTTCTAACCAAGCATTTTCACGCAGCCCGGCCCATTCTTCACTCGACACACGTTTTGTCGTTTTACCTGCCAGGATTCCCCGTAAGGATTGTTTGTGTTCTGGTGGATAGAAGAAAACTTCCACATGATCGCCAACCAGTTTCTGCACAGCCAGGTATCCTGGCTGTAGCCCAAGCCGATCACGAATGGCTTTTTCGATTACAATTTGTCCCTTTTGCCCCACTGTAGTTAGCATACCGACGCTCGCAAGATTAATTACATCCAGATAAAAGTTATACTTAGCAAAAAAAGTATAACTTTTATGGAGACATATGTCAATTTTTCTTTCTTTTTGTACCACAAGAGTGCGTCGCACTGGCCAACTGGGATCTGCTTGACGAAGTAATCAGTGGCCAGTGCGACGCACTCGGATTTCCCCACTTATCGCGCACTTAGCGCGCAAAGACCATATCACCATTTTCCATGCCCATCATCCGTGCCGGTGCCTCGCCGTTGGTGGCTGACTTTGCTTCCAATGCGGCACAGGGCGTATCGAATTTGGGCTTGGCAAAGGGCAGATGGGTTTGGCCGCGCCCCAAAATGTGCATGTAATTAGCGGCCGGGCCTTCCCAGGTCTGCCCATGATTCCAGGGCACCCACGCACGTGCGTTGCAATAGTGCGACACAAAGGCGCGCCGCATCCGGTCTGCCGTGCGGTTTGGGTAGGATCGATGCAATAAGTGGCTGTGGAAAAAGATCACATCACCCGGCTCCACAAGGCAAGGGATCGGGTCGGGATATTGGCGCGCTACCTTGGAGAGGGTGTTTACCTCTTCATCCAGGATGCTCACATTGGCGACCGTCGCCAAGTCATCGAACGAATCTTCGGCGTAGAGATGATCACGGTCCGCGGTCGGGTAGATTGGCTCGGCGTGCGAACCGGGCGTGACGTACAAGCAGCCGTTCTCCTCGTCGGCACGGTCGAGCGCAATCCAGACGCCGATCAGAGTTTCGGGGTAGGTGGTGATATAGTAAGCGTCCTGATGCCAACCCTGACCCCCCAACCCGGGCGGATTCAGAAAGAGCATTGTTTGTAAGGCCAGCACATCCGGCCCGATCAGCGCCTCTAACACGTCGAGCACGCGCGGATAGAGCAGGTAACGCTCGGCAGTGGCAAATTGGCGGTGCAACATGTGGATGCGCGAGAAGCGTTTGTAGAGCGCTTGCAGATCTTCGCCTTCCGGATCAGGGACGCCAGGGATCTTGATCCGCCCATGCAGCAAATCCATCGCAAAACTCTGTAAGGCGGCCACATCGGCGGGCGTCACCAAATTACGCACGATTAGATAGCCATTTTGCCAATAGTGTTTATATTCATCCACCTTGACGCGATA
>JBBRVA010000697.1:0-4673 GCA_038247295.1 Caldilineales bacterium
CCAACTAGTGCAGCAACACCAACTAGTGCAGCAACACCAACTAGCACACCGACTAGCACACCAACCCTTGGGTCTGGTCGGGTAGAGATTGACAAGGTCTTCTGTCCGAGCAATGATGGTACACGCACAGAGTTTGAGGTCTTCCCACCGCAAGGCTCGGAGCCACTTGCCCGTGCCAGTGACATCGCTGCTTGTGAAACTAGAGAAGGCATTGCTTTCACGGTCAAGAACAGCGTTGGTGAGGTCGTGGCGAATGTCGTCACCGGACCGGGTGGGATCGTGCAGTTTGAACTACCAGCGGGCACCTACACCCTGATCGAGGACGTCACCGGTGCATCCACAACGTTCCTTGTCGAGGCTGACAAGCTAACCGCCATCTTCGTGCGCAACTTCGAGTCGGGTGAGGTCAAGCTGCTCAAGTTCTTCTGTGCCAGCGGCGACACCGGTACGATCATTTCTGTCGATGGCATGCCGCAGCCACAGGCCCAAGAGGCGTGTCTGCCTGGCAATGCTCAGTTCCAGATCGATGGTGGGATAGTGTTCGAGGTGGGCAGCGCTGGCATTCGCTTGTTCCCGCTGGCTGCCGGTTCGCACACCATTGTTGAAGTGGCGACAGGCGCAAGTGCGAACTTTACCGTGGCGACTGAGAACATCACGACCATCGTCGTCTACAACTTCCCGAGCGCGACGCCAACCAACACACCGGCGCCCACCAACACACCGACACCAACCAACACACCGGTGAATCCAGTCGAAGATCTTACGCTAAATTCGATTGGCGAACCGGGTGTCCAACTGCCGAAGATATATCTGCCCCTTGTCTTCAAGTAGGTAAGCTGTCGATGAAAACATGAGTTATCCTAGCATGTAAGACGACTGATACAAACGAAACCTCCTGAGCTGGACGAAAGGCACTAGCCAAAGTCAAGCCAGGAGGTTTCGTTTTGTGTTAGTCGCTACAGCGGAGTTCAAAATCATAGATTTCCCTGCTTCTATTTGTGTGTTATAGTAAAGAGATATTTTGCACTTGCATAACCACTAAAATGGATTAAGGGGCAAATCACGCAACTATCTTTCTATCATGCCAGCCCTATCGAGAACATGGTCAGCATCCTCGTCCATGGGCTAAGAGCGGGCGCCGATGGCTTCGTCCATTTGACTACAGACCAGACGATCGCGATCTACTGTGTCTACATGCGCCGCCATATGTACTTACGCTACGCCGCGATTGCGCTTTTTCGGGTGGATGGCGCGACAATCTGCGTCAAGCCGTGTGATGAAAATGCACTATTTGTGGCAGACTGTTCGCCATACCGGGGATATCCCCAAGGCGAAGGTGAAATTTGTAATGACCACCCAGGTAGCGCGGGGACAATCCTAACCGCCCATTGCCTGCGCCAATTGGTAGAGCGCGGCAAAATCTTGGTATTCGAGCCCAAAGAGCTGCGCCGCGGCTTGATAATGCATAATCTGGACTTCGGCAATATCGTCGCTGAGCGATGGCGCGGGTCGATCATCAGCGAGGGTTACGCTTGCCCGACAGACCACGCGTACGCTGCGCGGGTGGGGTAGATAGGGTCGGGGTGGCGCGGCGGCTGCCGAAAGGCAGTCATACAAACCAATTGGTTGCAACGCCACAATCTGCGCGCCAGTTTCCTCCCATAATTCCCGATGCAAGGCAGTGAGCCAATCTTCGCCGACCTCTAGCCTACCACCGGGTAAAGTCCATTTATGCATCCGGCGCGCGACGGAGTGGATAGCTGACAATGCCGAACATGTCTGAATGTTCGCTGGGACCAACGAAATAGTGGATGCCGTCGATGTCGCGCGGCTTCTCGGCGCGCTGGGCATCCACCAACTGCGCCAGCTCAACTTGATCTTCTGGGTCGTGGATATCTAAAAGTGCCTCGGCGGTGTAGCCGGCGGCGCGTAATTCTTCACTTATCGCTTCTGTAATTTCCATCACTGCCTCTTTTCTGGGGTTAGCCAGCTATTGCTTGAAACCAGCTTTTGATCGCCGTTTGTTCCAGTACAAAGGGCTCATCTTCACGCAGATGGCGGAGAAAATTATCCTCAAATTCGTGGATCGTTTTGTAGTCTGGCTGCTGACCGGTGGCATGCACCATTATAGAACCGTACAGCGTATCCGGTCCTTCAATTGGAAGCCAGCCCGTCGGTTTTGGCGCCGGTGGTAAAGAGGGCAAGGGGCGCAAGATCAGGTCTTCGCGCAGGATGCCCACCATATAATCTTGCACACCGACATAGAGCAGTGAGCCTTTGGGAATGTAGATCTGCCAAAGCGAAAGTAACAGCGTTACATTAAAACGCTCGTTGACAATGGCCGAGAGGATGGCCGAGACGATGTAAGGAATGCCTTCCTCTAAGGTCAGTACGTCGCCTACCTTGCACGAATCTAAGAGCTTGCGCCGCATTTCGTCCACTTGCAGATCACCTGTGGTTTCCGGTTGACGTTTAACAAGATAGCGATAGTCACCCTGAACAGAATCATACTCTTGTTTGAGGTAGATGAGTGTTGCTGGTGGTCGCGTGGTCATTTTTCACCTTTACACTTTGGTGGGTTTGGCATGTTCTCGCGCGGCAGACACAGTTGACGGATGCAATTGACAGAAATGATTGTACGACTGCATCTCTCCCTTGTCAATCAAGTGCTGCTTGTCCGGGGGTGTATCTTAGTTTGGGAGCAACCCGTGTGCGTCGCAGTGCGACGCACACTAGTGGAGAAGACACTCGCCCCCAAAGTGAGATACTCCCGCTTGTCGGTTAAACCTTGACATTTCCCATCCGTTACAGTAGACTTATCCGTAATACTGTTTGCTTGACAGGTGTGTGTTATGCGTACTTACTGCATGTTCAACGCACACTCAATTTACACAGTGTAACCATTACACTGTGTAACCAAACTACACCACGTTGTAGCGCTTGTCTGTTTTTAGCGTTACCGAATCGGTTTCATATGGCCCACTAGCTCAATTGGCAGAGCAAGTGACTCTTAATTACTGGGTTCTAGGTTCAAGTCCTAGGTGGGTCACTCAACACAGACCAAAGTGCTCGTCCCTATGACGGGCACTTTGTTTTGGCTCATCTGTGCAAAACATGCAAAACAACGTTTTTGCCCAGCTGCGGCTAATGAGCGTTTGTTTTATAGCCACTTTTGCCTTCGCAAAAGTATTTCGTCTGGGGATAAGGAGCAACGACTATGGCTGTGAGCTTGCAGCACCAGCAAGAACAGTACGCCGAACTAATCGTCAAGGTAGGATTGAATCTACAGCCCGGCCAGTGCTTGCGCATTGGCGCTGATCTAGAACATCAGGAGTTTGTGCGGTTGATCAGCAAAACTGCCTATCAGGCCGGCGCCCGTTACGTCCAGGTGGATTGGATGGATGCCCAGTTAGCCCGCAACTATATGCGCTATGCGCAAGCGGATTATTTGGACTATTTCCCCGCCTATGAGATTGCGCGCCATCGCCAAATGGTGGATGAAGGCTGGGCCCGCCTCGCCCTGGTTGGCGCGCCGGCGTCCGACACTTTCAAAGATGTGGACCCCGCTGTGATGCGGCGTGTGGCTGGTTTACGCGCCAAAAATCTCAAATTTTATTCCCAAGCTGTGATGAGTAACCAAATTCAATGGTGCGTGGCTGGGGTGCCTACCCTGGACTGGGCGCAGCAGGTTTTCCCCAACCAGCCTACTGACGCGGCCATGTCTCAGCTTTGGCAGGTGATTCTGCAAATGTGTCGCATCGATCAAGCCGAGCCTGTCGCCGCCTGGCAGCAACATAACCGCAACTTGAAGCGTGTCGCCACGTTTATGGCACAGAATCAAGTCCGCTCGATCCGTTATCTCGATTCAACGCCTGCGCCGGATGGCAAGCCAATGACAGATCTACTCGTCGGTCTCACCGATCGCCCTGTTTGGATCGGTGGCTCGTCCAGCACACCAACCGGTGTCGAATTTCAGCCGAATATGCCCACGGAAGAAGTCTTTACCACGCCCCACAATGGGCGCACAGAAGGCTGGGTGCGCACTTCCAAGCCGGCGTTTCCATTTGAACGAGAAGTGGCAGACGCCTATTTTCGTTTTGAACAGGGCGAAATTGTTGAATTTCACGCGGCCACGGGGCAGGATGTGTTAGAGCAATTTTTCCAGATTCCAGGCTCCCGGCGCCTGGGTGAGATTTCATTGGTCGATGTGCGCTCGCCCGTTAACGAGAGCGGGCTGACCTTCCATGAAACCCTGTTCGACGAAAATGCCGTCTGTCACATGGCCTTTGGGGAAGCGTATCCAGAAGGTCTTGAAGGTAGCGCAACGCTATCGCCAGAAGAGTTGCACGCGGCCGGGGTCAACGAATCTGACACGCATGTCGATTTTATGATCGGCACACCAACCATGCAGGTCATCGGGCGCTGCCTGGATGGGCGCGCAGTCACAATTATGCACGATGGACGTTTCAGTGACGAGGTGTTGGGGAGATAGGGAGACAGGGAAACAAGTACACAAGGGGTCTCCCTATCTACCTATCTACCGCGCTAACGCGCGCTCAATCTACCAGGGCTTGATAGACCAGATTGCGAAAGTCGGCGCGCACGGGATAGGTCTCGCTGGGCATAAACTGTAACATCAAAATGCCGAGTAGCTCTTCTTTGCGATCAATCCA
>JBBRVA010000698.1:0-4672 GCA_038247295.1 Caldilineales bacterium
CACTTGGGCGGAAATAACCATACTATTCTCCGGTGAATCAGTAGTGAATCAGTAGTGAATCAGTAGGACAGTGAGACAGTACAAACACTGTTCTACTGTCCTACTGATTCACTGTCTTACTTACGCCCAAGTGTACTAGTTACTGATTACTACTCCCCTGGTTGGCTATAACGCAATTCTGCCAACCACCAGCGTCCTCGTTCGCGTACAAACCGCCACTGATCTTGGCCAAGCCGGGCGCTTGCCGTCGCTCCATCGATTTGCATGTTCAGGTCATCCGGCACAGCTAACGGGGGGGGCGGGTTGACAAAAACAGCCACTCGATAGCGATCTAATATGGCAGCGCGTCCGGCCCAAATGTAATCATCTTCTGTCGCCGCCGTTCCCCGTCCATCGACAATACGGCTCGCTTCTGTCCACAGTTGCGCCAATAAAGCCAAATCCTTATCAATCGAAGCCTGGCGCTCTGCGACGATCAAACGCGGCAAGACGCGGGCGGCGTCCTCTGTCACAAAAGCGGGCGGCGGCGGGGTTGGCACAACGGTAGGAATAGTTGGTGGCAACGTAACACAGCCCACTAGTAAAGTAGAGAGAGCACCCCAAAGCATCCAACGTTTGAGTTTTGACGCAATTAAAGCTATACTAGCTAAGATTAAGTAAAATAATTTGTGCCTATAAACTTGCCTGGTTTCAGGCTTGCCTTGTGTACCACTGGGAGTATCTTGCATGAATCCTGTCATCTTTGAATTGGGGCCGCTCTCGCTGCACTGGTATGGTGTTTTTATTGTGGGCGGTTCTGTACTGGCGGCTTGGGTCTCCAGCCGCTATGCCGCCCGCGCCGGTGAAGATCCAGACCATATTTGGAATTTGCTGGCCTGGACATTAATCCTGGGTATTATTGGCGCTCGGCTCTATCACGTCTTTAGTTCGCCCGCTGATGGTTTGGGCTGGGCCTATTATCGCGAGAATCCCGGTGATATTTTCAATTTCTGGAATGGTGGCTTCCGCGGCCTTGGCATCTACGGCGGTTTAGTCGGCGGTGTATTAGCGATTGTGATCTATAGTTGGCGCAGCCGATTAAACCCGATCCGTTACTTGGATTTTATCGCGCCCAATGTACCGCTGGCCCAGGCAGTGGGCCGGATGGGCAACTTTGTCAACCAAGAACTCTATGGTCCAGCAACCGATGCACCGTGGGCTTTTCATATTAACCCGCGTTACCCGTGCCAACATCCGCCCGATTTTCCGGCCAGTGGCATTCAACCCTGCGGCTCGCCCAACCTGGACCAAGCCACCCTGGATTGGTTCGCCAATCATGGTTATCACCCAACTTTCTTTTACGAAACTGGTTGGAATCTGCTCATGTTTGGGTTATTGACATTCATTCTCTGGCGTTACGGTCATCGTCTGCGCCGGGGTGACGGCGTCTTGCTCTATCTGATTGCTTATCCCTTGGGCCGCTTTTGGGTGGAATCCTTCCGCCCAGATGCTTGGGTCATGGGTCAATTGGCCACCGCGCAGTGGATTGCAATCGGCTGTATTCTCTTCAGCGTAGTTATGCTCTTTATTCGCCATTCTAATTGGTCGTGGCGTGAACACCCGGAAGATTCTCTGGCTGAGCTCAGCGCTAAAGGTGCGGAAGTACCTGCCGCAGCGTAAGCATACGACGATTACAAACGCGACCAGCATATAGCGATTAGGTGATTGGGTGATTCGAATTGAATCACCCAATCACCTAATTTTTTAGCCTGACAATATCATGCCAACATTTCAATCTCATAATCGACCAACTGCGCATCCAGCCGCCACGTTTCCACCATAGTCGCCACCTGCTGCAATTGGCGATGGGCCAGAGCGCTGTTCTGGCTGACACAAACGACTTCAATCACAGTGCGGCTGGGCGTGTCTTGTTCATCGGCTTCGCAGACAGAAACGTTAAAGTCGCGCCGCAGCCGTGCGATCACCGGCTTGACAACGCCACGCTTTTCCTTCAAGTTGCCGATCATCGGTAAGTAAAGTTCGAGGGTTAAGAGTCCAACGGCCATGGGTAGTTGTTAGTGATTGGTAATTGGTAAGTAGTAATTGGTAACTGCTGTTACGCAGCCCTCGAATCAATTCGAGGCTTTGCAATTCCGCTGCGTAACATGATATGGTAAGTAGTAAGTAGTAAATGGTAAATGGTAATTGGTAAGTCCATCCACTACTTACCATTTACCATTTACCTCTCTCTCCCTCATCGGCTTTGCGTCCACTCGGGATTGGCGTACTGTTCGCGGATTAATTGCGCGGCCAGCCGTAATTCCGATGAGGTGAGTTGCCCTGGTTTACAACTAAGGTTTAGAGTTTGGCTAAAACCTTGTGTCAACGCTTGGGCAACGTGGGCAAATTCGACGGTGGGTGCCTCGTCATCCACACCCAACGCCTGGGCTAGTGTACAGGCCCGGGTGGCAAGTTGGCGGCGCAGGGTGACGGCTTCCTCGGCTTCTAATACCAACACATCGATCAAGCGTGTAATATCGCCATTTAAAGGCAGGCTACCATGCTGCAACACATAACGGGCGCGCCGGCTTTGGGCGCTGCCCATCAATTTGCGCCCACCAGCCGTAATTTCATACGCGCTGGGCACCTCGAAACAGGCTGCCGATACATCATTGGCCACACGCGTATCCGCGGCGGCCTTGTCTGCTGCCACACCCAGGGATTGCAAACCCATTAGCAACGCATTGCTCAAGCGCAAATAGGCGTCCATCACACCACCCTTGACGCGCGGTTCATCGGCAGGCGCAGCGACCGAATAGGTGAGTTCATCGGTGTGTAAAATTGCCCGGCCACCCGTGGAGCGGCGCACCAGGTCATAACCACGCGCCTCGACTGCGGCACGGTCGATCTCGGCCAGCGGTTGGTGGCGGCCAAGGCTGACTGTAGGTGGTTGCCAGCGATAGAAACGCAACGTCGGCGGACTCTCACCCGCGGCGCAAGCCGTGGCAATCGCTTGGTCAACGGCCATATTGGCCGCGCCAGAACGCGGCTCCTCTTCAATAATCAACCGCCAGACAGCTGGCTCAAATGCGGATGCGGGTAGCGTTTGTGTACTCATCATAGCGCGTGTGATAAAGACACCGATTGAAATCGGTGTCTGATACAAAAAACCTGCTAAAGCCAGGTTATGGCGTCGCGTGAGTGTGGCAACCAGTGCGTTGAAACGCACTTTTTGTACCAGACGGTGAATTTATTCACCGGCACCGCGTCAATGGCTTTTCTAGCTTGATACCGATTGGTTAAAAACCGCACCTATGACGCGGCAACCATCGGCAACGCCACCACCGTAGCCGCGCCATCACCGGTTTGCAAGACGCTGCCAGTTGTATTGTGCGGTCGCTTGACAATTGCCAAAGCAATGGGTGCATCCAGCGTAGGGCTGTGAGCGGCGCTGGTGACAACGCCGACGATGCGCCCATCAACGGTCAGTTCTGCACCGGCGATCAACGCGGCGGTGCTGCGCAACCCAACCAGTGTCTTCGTCACCTTGTCGTAGGTAATCTGGCGGGCGATGATCTCTTGACCGGCGTAGCAGCCTTTATTATCCGAACAGGCCCAGGCCAAACCGGCCTCGAGCGGATTGTAGTCACCAGTCAGTTCGCGACCAGGCCAAGGCCGCCCCAACTCAATCCGGCGCGCATGGTAGGCGGCGTCGTCATCGAGGAGCGTCGCACCTGCGGCGATTAAAGTATCCAATACCGACGGCTGCTGTGCCAATGGTAAAATGAGCTCATAGCCGGGTACGTCATAATTCATTTGTTTGACAGCCAGCAGACCGTTCTGATCTTGCCAGGTGCCGTCGGCCGCCGCGTCTAGATCCAGCCCTAGGACGGCCAACGCTGGACCCGCCGCCGCACCCATCACCCGCAGCCGCGCATAATCGGCGCTGACGTTGCGCACCTTGACTTTGTCCATAAAGAAGATCTGGCCGCGCAGATAGCGTTCGACGGTGGCGGTTTCACCCGGCGCCGGAAAGACCAGAAGATCATCCGTGCGACAGACGACCGTAAAAACAAAGACAATGCGCGCCGTGGGGCTGGTCAAGACCGTCACGGCCGATTGACCTGGCCGCAACACGTTGATATTGTTGGTCGTCATGCGGTGCAGAAAGTCGGCGCGGTCGGCGTCGGCAATCACAAGCACGCCAGCGTCTGGGCGCAATTGGAGCGCCGCACCGTTGCGCAGGGCGGTATCATCAGTTTGCGGTCGGGTTAGAGTTTGCGTCATGGTTGTTCCTTTTCGTTAACAGCGGCAGCATTTGCCGGGCACACTTTGTCAGCCAGTCTGCGCCGCGACCATCATCAACAGGTTGCAACCTGCGGTCTGGCGCAACACTTTGCGTCTATATTATACACCTTTTCGGGTTTTTAGTCGATAGTATTATCGGGGTTTACAAATGTCATTGTAATCGGTTCTTTATGCGCCTTTTGAACAACCCATTAGATAAATGTGGGATCATCGGGAAGTGATGGGATTGGTCGACAAATCTTCCGGGAAGATACTACGTTGGACTGGGTGTCGAACGAGCCCATTGGGGGTCAAAGGGGGTTTTATGTTTCAAGACGCCATAGACGAGATGAAGGAGTTTACGCATGGCGGCGCCAATAATGACCATAGGCGGCTTGCCTTTGGC
>JBBRVA010000699.1:0-4670 GCA_038247295.1 Caldilineales bacterium
AAACACACTAGACTACTGCAATGGTGCGGCCGTTTCATTTTTAGAATTTGGGCGCGGATCAAAACTGAAAACACGCGTTTATCCGCGCCAATCCGCGTCCAAAGCAGCAGAAGGGTTTAGCCTATGAAAATATTTCTCACCGGCGGCACCGGTTTTATCGGTCAACCGCTGGTTGCGTCCTTGCTGGCGCGCCATTGGCGAGTGATTGCTCTTGTGCGTAATGTGAACAGCGCGCCTGCCCGCGCCTTGGCACAACTGGGCGTGCAGTGCGTGCCCGGCGATGTCACGCAGCGCGAGTCTATGCGTGCCGGCATGACCGGAGCAGATAGGGTGATCCACAACGCTGGCTGGTATGAATATGGGCTGAATGCGAAAGCGCGTAAGCTCATGTATGAAATCAACGTAACCGGTACCGATAATGTCTTGAGCCTCGCCCTGGAACTCGGCATCCAGCGTACGGTGCATGTCTCTACCACACTCTACTATGGCGAAACGGGGCCGGCGGCGCGCGATGAAACCTATCAACGGCAAAAGCCCTGCGCTTCCTACTATGAACAGACAAAAACCACAGCGCATGAAATCGCGCAGCAATATCAGCAACGCGGATTACCGGTCATCATTGTCTGTCCCAACGGCGTGGTCGGTGCCAATGACCATTCCGCTTTTGGCTATTTTCTGCGTTTTTATTTGAACGGGCTGATGCCACCCTTTGCCTGGGCGCCCGATATTATCAGTTCACTTGTCCATGTCAATGACGTGGGCGAAGGGATTGCCCTGGCAGCGGAGAAGGGGCGGATTGGCGAGACATATATTTTGGCTGGCGAGCCCACTTCTCGGCGCGACTTTATCCAAATATGGATGACAAAACCGGGTGGGCTCAAGGTGCGCTTTTATATACCCGGCTGGTTGGCAAAGCTCATCTTTGCCCCCGCCGAGCCATTGCAACGGATGGCTGGTCTACCCGCCGCGGTCTCGCGCGAAACCGTGGCGGCCAGTTTCTCGATCAATTACACCAGTGAAAAGGCGCAGCGCGAGCTCGGCTGGACTCATCTACCGGCCAAGGCGATGTGGTTGGATATTATCGACAAAGAACTCGAATTGTTGGCCAACCGCCAACAGCGCGATCTACTGGCGCGTCTGAAGCCGGTAGAAATGCCAACGTAATCGCATCTACCGGTCGGGAATGCCCATCAACGCTGGACATTTACAGAGATAAGGACTAAAGCTAATGCCTGTTCCTTCAACCGTCATCCTTGAAACAGAGCGTCTCCTGCTGCGGCGTCTGCTGCCGGACGATTTGGATGCGCTCTTTGCGCTTTACAGTGACCCAGAAATTCGCCAGTATTTCCCAGAAGGCACGTTGACGTATGCAGAAACCAAGGAAGAATTAGACTGGTTTCTCAATGGTCATCCAGCGCATCCGCAGTTGGGTCTGTGGGCGACGATCCATAAAGCGACCAATCAATTTATTGGCCGCTGTGGCTTACTACCTTGGGAGATTGAGGGACGCACTGAAGTGGAAGTGGCCTATTTGCTGGCCAAACCCTATTGGGGACAAGGGCTGGCGACTGAAGCGGCGCAGGCGCTTATCGACTATGGCTTTGAGCAGCTACACTATCCGCGCTTGATTTGTATGATGTATCCAGCTAATCAAGCCTCGGTCAACGTGGCAAAACGAATCGGGATGACTTTTGAAAAGGCGATGGAGGATGAGAAGGGGCAATATCTGTTGTATTCGATAGACAAGGGAGCAGGTAAATAGGTAGATAGGTAGACAGGTAAATAAGTAGAAGACCTGTCTACCTATCTACCTATTTACCTTTACTCCGTCAGCGACTCGGGCGTCACGACTGGCAATGTCTGCAAGGCGTCCTCATCAGTCAGCACGGCGTCGGTAAAAACCCAGGCCCGCACACCATCGGGCAGCACAACCTGGACCCAGGTATTGTCTGCCGTGCGTCCGACCGCACGCAGGAGGGTGCTACGGGGCAGCAACTGCACAATCGGGGCATCGGTGCTGGCGGTGGTACGGGCATTCACGGCATAGGTGCCGGGGGTGCTAACAATTACACGGTCAGGCTCTGCGCTGCTGGCGGCGGCTTCGGTCGGGGTGGCTTCTTCCTCTGCAACAGGGGTTTCCGTAGGCGTGACCGTTGCCCGCGCCGGGGTCGCGACTGGCGTTGTAACAGCTTCAGTATCGGTAACCGATTCTGTTTCTGTAACCGATTCAGTTCCTGTGACCGCCACGGTTGGTGTGGCAAATGGCGTAGCATTCGGGCAATCTTCAATTAAGCCCTGTTCGCATAAAAAGCTTATTGTAACTTCGTCAAGCGCTTCTTCGTCCCCGCTCTCCAATTCTTTGTCGGTGCCCAGCGTCAACCGCGCATTCAGTTGGCTGATCGCACTGGCGTTCAAGGCTTGGCCCAGATCCGCTAGCGCATCTGCCAATTCGGGGTTTTGATCCAACACCGATTGGCGGACAACGGGTGCAACAGTGCCTGCGGCGAATACATTGAGTGTATCAGCCAGGGGGTAAAAGCCCCAGGCGCTGATGCGGCCATCGGTCGTCCAGCCCTCGGCAACATCACAGCGCGCTTCGCGCAAGGATGTGTAGACCTTTTCTGGCTCTACGGCGAGGATATTGCCCAGCTTGAAACGGAAACCATAGGTGTTTTCCAGCCGAGCCAATACGCCATCTTTGCCTTTGAGAAATTCGCTCTCGGCACACAGCGTCAGTGGCGCATCGTTATCATTCATAAAGGTGGCCAGATCTTCCAGTGTGCGAATTCCTTGATCCACGGTGGCTTGCGACGCGATCAGCGTGTAAGTGCGATTGAGATTGGTCGGTTCCAGCCAGGCGAGGCCGGCCGCCGCATCAAGCTCTTTGGCCTGATCGTAGGCGAGTTGCGTGTTGGTGGACACTGCATTGGCCGCAATGTCATGATAAAGGGTGAGTGCATCACTGGTTGAGTCGAGATAAAGATCAAGCTCGCCCTGCTCTACCAATGCACGCAGCGTATCTGGATCGCCAGCAGCCGTCTGGTCGTCAACCGTATACCCCGCATCTTCCAACACCGCCACAAGCAATTTGGCTAGCAACACCTGTTCCGCCACATCGGTCGAGCCAACGGCAATGGTAGCCGGCGGCTGGACACTTGCCGTAGGGGTAGTTGTAACGGTTGTAGAGATTTGCTCAGTTTCCGTTATCGTTGCGGATGGCGCAGTTGCTGGTTCGGTTGCTTGCTCCGCCGAGGGCAAACTCGTCTCCGGCGAAGTCAACTCATTGGTGACCAAAAAGTCGAGGGCGACTGCTTCGGGTGACTCTTCATCACCGCTGGCGGCGACGCCGTCGGCGCCAATGTCGACGCGTGCGTTCAACTCGCTCATGGTGGTGTCATCCAGCAAACTGGCGAAACCATTCAGAATTTCGGCAAGTTCTGGGTTGGCATCGAGGACATCTTTGCGAATGACCGGTGACGGATTGTAGAACGGGAAGAAATTCAGCGTGTCGGCCAGGTTGTGGAAACCCCAGGCAGCGCCACGGCCGTCGGTGCTAAAGCCTTCGGCTACATCGCACGTTTCGTTGCGCAGACCTTCATACGCTTCGTCTAGATCCATGAGCAGCACGTTTTCTGGCTTAAAGGTGAAACCATACCGCTCTTGCAACGCCGACAAGCCATCATGATCGCGAGCAAAGAAATCGTTCTCGACGCAGATCGTCAGTGGCGAGTCGTTTTCATTCATAAAGTCGGCCAAATTCTCCAGCGTTTGGATACCATCGTCCCACAAGTCATCGCGCACCATGATCGCATACGTGTCGTTGAACGCGCCTCGATCGAGCCAAATGATGCCTTTGCGCTCGTCCAAACTTTTGGCCAGCGAGTGCGCCTTGTCGGGATCGCTGGGCAAGGCATCCGCGGGGAGAGCATTGTGAACGGCCAACGAAGAGCCGGTTAGTTCGACATAGAGATCAATTTCATTGTTTTCAATCGCCTGACGCACCACCCGCGAACCGCCAGTGCCGGTCTTGTCGATGACGCCATAGCCAGCATCTTGTAGCAGCAATACCATGATTTTGCCCAGGATCAGTTGTTCGGTGTAATCCTTAGAGCCAACCGTAATGGTGGCCGGCTTCAATAGCCGTTTGCTGCGCAGAAAACTAAAGGCTACGGTCTCGACGGACTCTTCGTCACCGCTGCCGATCACGCCATCCGGACCAATGTCGACGCGCGCGTTGAGCTGGCTCATCGCGTCGTTGTCCAAATGCTGACCGAGCTGGCCGAGTAAAGCTTCCAGTTCTGGGCTGCGCTGCAACACATCTTGGCGGACGACGGGGGCAGGATTGTAGACGGGGAAGAAATTAAGCGTGTCTTCCAAGTTGTAGAAACCCCAGGCATTGATGCGCCCATCGGTGCTGAAGCCTTCCGACACATCACAGGTGCCTTCGCGCAGCGCATCGTAGGTCTCGTTCAAATCCATGAACAAGACATTCTCTTCTTTGAAGCTGAAGCCGTAGCGCTGCTGCAACCCAGCCAGCCCATCCTGCTCCCGCCCGTAAAACTCGCTCTCGATACAAATCGTGAAGGGGGCGTCGTTGGCATTCATGAAGTCGGCCAATGCCTGAATCGTCGTGATGCCCTCGTCCACCATCTTCTGGCGCACAATCAAGG
>JBBRVA010000700.1:0-4669 GCA_038247295.1 Caldilineales bacterium
GATGATGCAGGATGCTTTACCGCTGATCGACACGCTCGTCAACGATGTGCGTCAGGCCGGCTATACCCACGCGCTCTTGTTGGGCATGGGTGGCTCCAGCCTGGCGCCGGAAGTTTTTCGCAAGACCTTTGGGGTCAAAGCCGGCTACCTTGACCTGGCCGTGCTCGATAGCACCGATCCAGGCGCCGTGGCCGCCTATGCCGAAGCACTCGACCCAGCCAAGACGCTCTATATTGTTTCCACCAAGTCGGGCGGCACCGTGGAAACCTTTTCGTTCTTCAAGTATTTCTACAACCGGGCCGTCGCAGCCGTGGGGCGAGACAAAGCCGGTAGCCACTTTATTGCGATCACCGACCCCGGCAGTGGCTTGGCCGCCACCGCCGCCGCATACCATTTCCGCGCCACCTTTTTGAATGATCCGACGATTGGCGGGCGT
This sequence comes from Caldilineales bacterium, assembly GCA_038247295.1. Lineage (GTDB taxonomy): Bacteria > Chloroflexota > Anaerolineae > Caldilineales > Caldilineaceae > JAPLGZ01. The sequence continues at coordinate 437 of JBBRVA010000700.1, forward strand.
TACTCGGCCCTCTCGCACTTTGGCTTGGTTCCCGCCGCGCTGTTGGGGGTGGATCTGCCCCTGCTCTTGGATCGGGCGCGCAACGCCATGTACAATGGCCAGGAGTGCAACTGTCTGATTGAAGGCGACAATAACAGCGCACGCCTGGGCGTAATCATGGGTGAACTGGCCAAGCAGGGGCAGGACAAAGTGACGATTATCACTTCACCCGCCATCGCCGGCTTTGGCGACTGGGTGGAGCAATTGATTGCCGAAAGCACCGGCAAAGAGGGCAAAGGTATCGTCCCAGTGGTGGGTGAACCGGTCGGCGCGCCGGCCGTCTATGGTGCGGATCGACTCTTTGTCTATCTGCGTCTGGATGGCGACGAAACCCACGACGCGGCCGTCAATGCCCTGGCTGAAGCAGGGCGGCCGGTGGTGGTGCTGGCGCTAAAAGATCGCTATGATATTGGTGATCAATTCTTTACTTGGGAGATGGCAACGGTAGTGGCCGGTCAACGCATTGGCATCAACCCCTTTGACCAACCCAATGTAGAAGCGGCCAAGATCTTAGCACGCCAGATGGTGGCCGCCTATCAGCAAAGCGGCAAACTTCCGGAAAGTGTACCGGCATTACAAAACAATGGCGTGGCGGTCTATGGCAATGTGACGGCTCCGACACCGCGCCGCGCGCTGATGGCTTTCCTGGCCGCCGCCCCGGCGGCTGCCTATATCGCCCTGCAAGCCTATGTCCAACCGACGCCGGCGACGGACGCGGCGCTGCTCGCCCTGCGCACGCAGTTGCGCGAGCAGACACAGTTCGCCACCACGGTCGGTTATGGCCCGCGCTTTCTCCATTCTACCGGCCAGTTGCACAAAGGTGATGGCGGCCAGGGCTTGTTTATCCAGTTCACCAGTGACGCACCGCAGGATCTTGCCATCCCCGATCAAGCCGGCGAAGCAGCATCGTCGATTAGTTTTGGTGTCCTCAAATTGGCCCAGGCATTGGGTGACGGCGAAGCATTGCGCAGCGCCGGTCGGCACTTGATCCGGTTCCACCTGGGCCGGGATGTGGTCAAGGGGTTGACAGACTTGCTGGCTGATTAGTAGGGTAGTTTTACGGTCTCCCACGCCTACTGTTCCAATGCCTTATCATCACAGAGGAAAGTTTAAAATGATCAAAGCAATGATTTTCGACCTGGATGGCACCTTGGTCGATACCGAAAAATTAAAGGCGATCTCGTATGCCCGGGCGGCAGTGCAATTGGCAGCCAATGGGCTGCGCGAGGAAACAGTGCTGGACGCGTTTAAGGAAGTGGTGGGGCTATCGCGCCGCGAAGTCTCCATGTACATACTGGAACGCTTTGGCCTGGCAGATGCGGCGGCGGCGCGCATGGATTACTTTGGCGTGGATGCGCCCTGGCAGGCGTTTATTCAGGTGCGCTTGCCCATCTATGAGGAGCTGCTGGCGGAGCCGCAGGCGTTGATCAGCAATCTGTTGCCGCACACAGTGGCCTGGGTGCATCAGGCGCGTACGCCCTACCAATTGCGCGTTGGCCTGGCCACCATGTCCTATTGTCCACAAGTGCGTCGCGTGTTGGAAACGCTGACCCTGGCGCACGCCTTTGACTTTGTCGCCAGTCGTGACGATGTCGAGCAGGGCAAACCGGACCCTGAAATCTATCAACTGGTGGCTTGCGAGCTAGGGGTGGCGCCGGTAGAATGTCTGGTGATTGAGGATTCGCCGACCGGGGTCAAAGCAGCATTGGCGGCGGGCATGAATTGCATCGCCGTCACAACTGCCTTTACGCGCGATAGCATCCGCATGCAACAGTTGTTACCCGCGCAGCAGATCGTGGATGAACCAACCCAGCTTGCCGCAACCATTGGTAACCTACTAACCCAAAAAGTTTAACGGAGTATTCGCATGACTGTTCAACCCGAAGCGGGTATGGCGACCAACAAGTCGTCGTTCTTCCGTAAACATGGGCAAAAGTTGGTGGCGGCCGCCTTTTGGCTGCTCTTGGTTGGCGGCTATGGTTGGTACTACCAGGCCAACGGCTTGACCACGGAAACCGCCCTGCTCCAGATCGTCAATTTGCTTGACTCGCCCTTTGGCCCCCTCTTATATATTTTGATCTATGCCCTGCGCCCGTTGATCTTCTTCTCGGCGGCGATCTTGACGATTGCCAGCGGCGCGATCTTTGGTGCCGGGTCGATCTTGAACCTGGCGCTGGCGGTGCTCTATACCATTATCGGCAGCAACCTCTCGGCGACGGTCGCCTACTATATCGGGCGCTTCTTTGGGCAAGGCTTGTTGCAAGCAAATGGCGGGCAGAGCAGCGGTCTGCTGCAACGTTATGCCGACCGGATGCGCCAGAACAGCTTTGAGACGATCATGATCATGCGCTTTATCTTTCTACCATACGACCTGGTCAACTACCTGGCCGGCATCCTGCGCATTGACTGGAAAGCCTTTATCCTCGCCAGTTTGCTCGGTTCAATCCCCGGCACCATTGCCTTTGTCTCCTTTGGGGCATCGATCGATATCAAAGAACTGGCCATGGGCAAAACGCCGCAGTTCGATCCGTGGGTGCTAGTCTTTGGGGTCGTCATTTTTATCGTCAGCATTGTTATCTCGCGCTATTTCAAGCAGCGTGAAACGATGCGTAGCGCATAAGTGAAGCACAAGTGGGTAAAAGTACCTGCGGCAAATCGAGAAAGTTACTGATCGTGTAAAGACAAAAGGGGCGGCTACGATCTTAACGCATCCGCCCCATCTTATCAACTATCGCGGGAGAAGCGATTTATGCAAACAATGGATATGATTCAAATGGCTGAAGCAGAACCGCTGGCCGCGTTGCCCCAAACGGAGAACAATTTGCGACGTTTGGCCAATACACGCCCCGCCGGGTGGCAAAACCCCCAACCAGCACCCTTGTACAACCTGGTTGTGATTGGCGCCGGCTCGGCAGGACTCTTGGGCGCGATTATCGCCGCGAGTCTGGGCGGCAAAGTGGCTGTCATCGAGAAGCACATGATGGGCGGCGACTGTTTGAATGTCGGCTGTGTCCCTTCCAAAGCCATTATTCGTTCGGCGCGCGTGATGGGTGAAATCATGGCTGCCCACAAATTTGGCATTGAAACCAATGGTGCCAAAGTTCACTTTGACCAGGTGATGGAGCGCATCCGCCGTGTTCAAGCCGATCTTAGTCCCGTCGATTCCGTGCAGCGTTACACCGAGGCCGGGGTAGATGTCTTTTTGGGCGAAGGTCGTTTTGTCAGTTCCGATACGATTGACATTGGCGGGGCACAGTTGACATTTAAGAAAACGCTGATCGCCACCGGGTCGCGCCCCTTTCACCCTTCGATTCCGGGGCTGAAAGAAGCGGGTTTTCTAACCAACGAAACGGTTTGGAATTTGATCGAGCAACCCAAACGCTTGGCGGTGATCGGTGGTGGGCCGATTGGGTGTGAATTGGCCCAATCTTTTCAACGCTTGGGCAGCGAAGTTGTCTTCTTCCATAATGCTGATCATGTGCTCAACCGGGAAGATGCCGAAGCGGCGGAGGTTGTTCAACAAACCTTTTTGCGCGAAGGCATCACCCTGGTGCTGAGTAGCCAGGTGAAAGCGGTGACACAGGAGAATGGGCAAAAGATCTTGCACTATGAATGTCCCGCAGGCAACAACAGGGTCGCGGTCGATGAAATTCTCGTGGCGACCGGCCGTGTCCCCAATATTGAGGGGCTGGGCTTGGAAATCGTCGGCGTGGAAGCCGATAGCCGGCGCGGGATCGTGGTTAATGACTATATGCAGACCGCCAACCCCCGCATCTATGCGGCGGGTGATGTGGCGATGAAATACAAATTTACCCATGCGGCCGCGGCGGCGGCTAAAATTGTTGTGCAAAATGCCCTCTTCTATGGCCACAAAAAGTTGAGCGACTTGCATGTCCCCTGGTGTACTTACACTGATCCGGAAATCGCCCATGTCGGCCTCTATGCCCACGAAGCGCAGGAACAAGGCATTGCCATCGACACCTTCACCTTTCATTTTGATGAAAACGACCGTGCCGTCGCCGACGGTGAAGAAGAAGGGTTTGTCAAAGTTCATACCAAGCAGGGCACCGATAAAATCCTGGGCGCGACCATTGTCGCACGCCAAGCCGGTGACATGATCAACGAAATTACGCTGGCGATGGTGGCAGGCATTGGGCTGAAAACGATCAGCGAAGTCATCCACCCCTATCCTAC
>JBBRVA010000701.1:0-4654 GCA_038247295.1 Caldilineales bacterium
GCGGATCTCTACCAAAAGTTGAGCAACAACCCGGAAGCCGCCTTGCGCGACCCGCTAAGTATTATGGATTGGGTCAATTTATACGCGCTGGCCGTGAACGAAGAAAATGCCGCCGGTGGCCAGGTCGTCACCGCACCGACGAATGGCGCCGCCGGCATCATTCCCGCCGTGCTCCACTATTGGACGCGCTTCTGCCCAGGCGCCGACGATGAAAGCGTAGTGCGTTTTTTACTCGTCGCCGGGGCGATTGGCACACTCTACAAGAAAAACGCCTCGATCTCCGGCGCCGACGTCGGTTGCCAGGGCGAAGTGGGCGTGGCCTGTTCGATGGCGGCCGGTGCGTTGGCCGAAGTGCGCGGTGGCACGCCGCAACAGGTGGAGAATGCCGCCGAGATTGGCATGGAACACAATTTGGGCCTAACCTGTGATCCCGTCGGCGGTCTGGTCCAGATTCCTTGTATCGAACGCAATGCAATGGGTGCGGTCAAGGCGATCAACGCCGCCCGAATTGCCCTGCGCGGTGACGGCAGTCATTACGTCTCGCTCGACAAAGTAATTAAGACGATGCGCGAAACGGGCGCCGATATGAAGACCAAGTATAAAGAGACTTCGCGCGGCGGGCTGGCGGTGAATGTGATTGAGTGTTAAGGCCCGTGAGCAGCGACGAACTAATTTCAGGAAGGTAAGACAACAACGGATTTAGACAGGAACGGATACTACGTTTGCGCTCATGTCTGATTTATCCGCTGCTATCTAAATCCGTTGTTGTCTTATTTAGCGACGCTTGATCTGTAAACAATGAACACTGAATCGTGGCAGCGCCACAAGAGGGCATGATGCAAGCTAATTTTTCTAAAGAACTCGAAGCGCGCTTGGTGCGCTATGTAGAAATTGATACGCAGAGCGACGAAAGCTCGCCCACCGAACCGAGCACAGCGATCCAGTTGGATCTGCTGCGGCTGTTGCGCGATGAACTGATCGGGCTGGGCGTTAGCGATGTAAGCTTGACAGACTACGGCACGGTGCTAGCCACGATCCCGGCCAACCCCGCCAACAGTCAGGCGCCCACGATTGCCTTTCTGGGCCATGTGGATACCGCGCCGGCTTTCAGTGCCACCGGAGTTAAAGCAATTGTCCATCACCAATATAACGGCGAGCCGATCGTGCTGCCCGACGACCCCAGCCAAGTGCTTGACCCCGACGCGCTACCGTATCTAAAAGCGCGGATTGGCGACGACATTATCACCGCCAGCGGCACTACGCTCTTGGGTGGGGATGACAAAGCCGGCGTTGCGATCATCATGGCGCTGGCCGGTCATCTGTTGAACAATCCAACCATACCGCATGGCGCAGTGCGGCTCTGCTTCACACCCGACGAAGAGATCGGGCGCGGTGTCCATCCGCGCTTGCCCGCCGACCTAGGCGCGGCGGTGGCCTATACGTTGGATGGTGCGGAGCGCGGCGAATTTGTCTACGAGAGCTTCTCTGCCGACAAGGCGGTGGTGAAGGTGACCGGTGTCTCTACCCACCCGGGCGCGGCCAAGGGTAAAATGGTCAATGCACTAAATTTGACGGCTAAAATTCTCGATTCGTTGCCGCAGCACACACGCACCCCAGAAACGACCGATGAACGCCAGGGCTTTATTCATGCCTACAAAGTCGATGGGACGGCGGCGCAGGCCGAACTACATTTTATCCTGCGCGATTTTGAACGCGACGGATTGGCCGCGCACGGTGACCTGATACGCGCGATCTGTACGGCGATCCAGATTGGCGAACCGCGTGCCCACATCGAATGTACGATTACGCCGCAATACCGCAACATGCGTTACTGGCTGGAAAATGATATGCGCCCGGTCGACCTGGCCAAACAGGCTATTGAGCAGGCCGGCCTATCCCCTTTCACCCGCCCGATCCGCGGCGGCACGGATGGCTCGCGGCTCACCGAACAGGGTGTGCCGACGCCCAACCTTTTTACCGGTATGCAGAACATCCACGGTCCATTGGAATGGATCAGCGTGCAAGATATGGCCAAGGCCACCGAAGTCTGCTTGAATTTGGTCCAGCTTTGGGCGCACGAGAAATAGTTGGATCGACTGGAATTCGCGGAAAAACTAATAGAGAACGCAAATAAACATCACACAATTGAGCAGTAGGCACGCCCTCGCGCCGGGCCTGGTGGGCTCCCAATCCGCACGAGGCGTGCTTTCTCCACATTTGTACGCAGTTTATTTGCGTTCTCTATAAGAGAGGATTCGATCGACAAAGCGCATCGGGTTGATTTTGTGGCTGGGATGCTGGTTATTGACCGGGTGCATTTTGCCGTCCGACGTCGCAAAAACCAACAACGAGAAAGCGGAGTAATGCATTACCTAGCACTGGGTGATTCTTACACGATTGGCGAAGGCGTGGCAGCCGAGGAACGCTGGCCAGTGCAATTGGCGACCCGCTTACGGCAAGCCGGCATTGCCATCGACGACCCAACGATCATTGCCCGCACCGGCTGGACAACCGACGAACTGATCGCTGGTATTGAACGCCAACAGCCCGAAGGGCAATTTGATTTGGTCTCGCTGCTGATCGGCGTCAACAATCAATTCCGCGGACGCGAAGAAGCAGAATATCGGGTACAGTTCCGTAGCTTATTACAAACCGCCATCGTCTTCGCCGGGGGCGATACCAATCATGTGCTCGTCTTGTCGATTCCTGATTGGGGTGTGACACCTTTTGCCCGTGGTCGCAACGGGGCAGAGATTACCAGCGCTATCGACCGCTTCACCAGGATCAATCAGGCAGAAAGCGAACTGGCCGGCGTCCACTATGCGGATATAACCCCAATCTCGCGCCAGGCGGCCGCTGATCTAACGCTGCTCACAGACGATGAATTGCACCCTTCCGGTAAGATGTATGCACAATGGGTGACGTTAGTGCTACCAGCCGTGAGCACAATTTTAGGCGAGAAGAAAGAGTAAAGCTAAGTCATCCAGATAGCCTTCAGGTGCAGCATGACAGCCAGACAAGGATCGATCAAACACATTTAACGCTGCGCTAGCTTGGATGGATGCTATGCAATGGCTCACCGTGACCATTGACTTTGTCATTAGCCTTGCCATTAAGCTTATCATTGATTTTCACCTTATTTTGGATCTCTTCGATGACAAATTTAGGCAGCTTCGTCTTGGGCGTAGCGGCCATTTCCGTGATTTGAGTGACTGCGCTCTCGACAATTAAGCGCAATGCCTCCTTGGCCTGTTCGCTGGCCAGCCCCTTACGCTGCCGTGCATACTCCATTTCGAGCGCCTGTAATGTCACGCCGATTTCTCTGATCATCGCGACATGCGCGTTCGATAACTGAAGCACACGATCCAATTGTGCATGCTCGCGCTTGATCTCGGCTTGAAAATGGAGCGTTTCTTCTAGTTTCTTGCACGCTTCCAGCGCCGCGATGCGTGCGAAGTCGGCGCGCAGCGCGTCTTCCTGTTCGGCAGATGCATGAATACCGGCGCGGCGAAACTCGCGGCGCACTTGGTCGGCGTTGCGATAGTACGTTTGTACGCGCCGGATCAGTAGGAAAAGGATCAGGCCAACAATGGCCAAAATTGTTTTGGGATATGCGCTGGTGTAGACAAGCGCAATTTGTAGCAGGTCTTCAAACAAGGGTGGTAACATGCTCTATCCCCAACCGTTGAAAAGGCACATCACATCATCTGGCGCGCACCATAACATTACTTTTGCGACTGCTCCAACAGATCAAAGATACGGGTCATGATAAAGCGGGCATAGGCTTCTTGCAGGACAGGTGACTTGATTTTGGCGGCATGTTCTTGAAAAATGGTCTCGATTTCAACCACCGCGCGCCCGGTAATATCCGCTAATTGAGTAAAGAGTGTCGCCCGCAACTTGGCCAACTCTTGGCGCAAGACGGCATCACGTGCCTTCAGGGCCGCTTCCGAGGCCAGCTTCGCCTCTTCGCGCAGATAGTCCACATATTGCGCGGTCACTTCTTCGATCAAGCGCTGCCGTTCCGTCGCAACTGCGCGCCGATCGCGCCAGGTGGTGCGATAATCTTGAAGCGAACGAATCAGGTTACTCTGCAAGCCGCGCGTCGCTACCATCCAGGCGATTTCTGGGTTGCGTGGGGCAACAGGGCGCTGTGGTGAGCTGGCTGTAGCGCCCCATCCTTGTTCTGGATCAACCTGGCTTGGCTGCTCGCCATTCGCCACCGGCAATGACTGTTGTGCAACTTCCGCTATGTCTAAAGGATAATTATTGCCCATTTCTTTCCTCCGCGTGCTAGCCATTAAAATATAAGGATCATACTTGTGGATTGATGACGGAAAGGAGGGGCAGAAAGTAACGTAAAGTTGAAAGGGGATATAATGAGGGATATGTGGCGATTCTCCACTTTAAACAATCCACGAAGGCACACGAAATTGCACGAAGTTTGGCTTTTCTTCGTGCAATTTCGTGTGCCTTCGTGGATTGTTATTTTTTGTAATGACCTTATTCGCCTTATGGTGCGTGGGCAAACGATAAACACCCACGCACCACACAGCGGCTCATTCTACTTCTTCTTCCAAGCGCCGCACGGGATCCAGCCCCACATATTGCCACCAAAGTTTGTCGGTGATGGTGACAGGATTGTAACGTAGAC
>JBBRVA010000702.1:0-4645 GCA_038247295.1 Caldilineales bacterium
AAACCGAAGTTTGGGTAGCCGATGCGCCTTCACATTTAATTCATTTGGGTGTGTTTCATTTGAGTTGAACGAGGAGGCAGCATTCTCTAATGCGACCAGAGCAGCGTTAGAGAACGCTGCCTCCTCAACCCAAATGAATCACACCCAATTCATTTCAATGGCGAGCGGTTTTTAGGTCCATATGTTTAACAATAAGTGTGATTTATGAACGAATACGACCACACATATCTACGTATCATGTTGCGCGAAGCACGTCAAGCGCGCAAATTTCTTCAAGGTCGATCATATACCGATCTACGTACAGACGATTTGCTTTCCCACGCAGTTGTCCATGCCATCAAAATCATTGATGTAACAGGGACAAAAGTTTCGATAAAGATGCGTAGCCAGCATCCACAGATCGATTGGGGCAACCGAATTGATCAAGAATATGACAAAATTGATTTGGATATTGCCTGGGAAGTTGTCAACTGCAATTTACCCAAACTAATCGTCGAACTCGAACGCATCCTACTACCCGAATAGAAAGCCAGCCTTATGTCACTGCGCGAACGCTTCCCTATTTTTCAGAAAAAAACTTACATCAACAGTTGCTCGCAAGGCGCGCTTTCGTTTGATGTGCAGCAAGCCTACACCCAATATCTGTGCGATTGGCAGGAGGAGGGTTCACCCTGGGAGCGTTGGGTAGAGTTGCTGGAGGCCAATCGCCACGCCTTCGCTGGGCTGGTCAATGCCGAGCCCGACGAGATAGCCGTCACGGCGTCCGTGTCGGCCGGGGTGAGTGCATTGGCCAGTGCGCTCAACTTCCGCGGTGAGCGCAACAAAGTTGTCGTCAGTGACTTCGAGTTTCCCACGATTGGCCAGATCTGGCACGCTCAAACCGCGCGCGGCGCCCAGGTTGTCCAAGTGCCGGCTGCCGGCAACACCATCCCGCTAGAATGGTTTGCCGACGCCATTGATGAGCGCACCCGGCTGGTCTCGATCAGCCATGTCTGTTACCGCAATGGATCACGCTTGGATGTGCCGGCGATTGTCGAGTTAGCCCATCGCAAGGGCGCACTGGTGCTATTAGACGGCTACCAGACGATTGGAACGATGCCGCTAGATGTAAAGCAGTTGCAGGTGGATTTTTTAGTGGGGGGCACACTCAAATATCTGCTGGCGTCGGCTGGATTGGCCTATCTCTATGTGCGTAAGGAACTGTTGCCCCAGTTGCAGCCGACCAGCAGCGGTTGGTTTGCCCAAGCCAATATTTTTGCCATGGATCACCGCACCCACACCCCCGCCCCGAATGCGCGCCGCTTTGAAGCCGGCACGCCAGCCGTACCCGCGCTCTATGCGGCGCTGGCCGGGATCAAACTTGTCCAGTCGATTGGGGTAGAACGTATTCAAGCCGAAGTGCGCGAGTTGACGGGGGCGCTCAAGGCCGGTGCGATGCGGCGCGGCTTCAACTTGGTGACGCCGGTCGATCCCAACCAGCATGGTGCATTAATCGCGTTGCGCTCGCACAAGGTGGATTTGTTGGTCAAGTGGCTGGCGGAAGATAACATCATTGTCTCCAGCCGTGATGGCAATCTGCGTATTTCCCCCCATTTCTACAACAATCTGGCCGATGTGGACCGGTTGCTCGATTGTCTCACAAAGCACAAGGCGCTGCTGGTCTAAGACCGTTTCAACATTAGCGCTCCACGAAGGGGAGCATTTAAATTTTGCACTTGCCTAAGCGCAAACAGTAGGCGACATGCGGTCTACCGCTTATCATCTATAATCAACGGCAGATACATCCGCAATGGGTCTTGTCCCGTCACTTCTTCTTGCACAATGACACCGACCCCTGCCGAGAGCGTGCTAGCACTGCGGCTGTCGGTGGCCTGTGCCGTCAAGGTATAGTTGCCCGGTGCATTGGGCGCCCAGGCACATTCGTATGGCGCTGTGGTATCCACACAGTTGTCAATCGGCGCGCCATGCATAAAAAAGACAACCTGACTTATGCTGTCATCACTGTCGCTTGCCATAGCCGTAATCAGCACCCCAGGGCTGCTAGCTAGAGTTGCGCCGTTCGTCGGGTGGCTAATTGACACGACGGGTGGCTGATTGCTCGGATCTCTGACGACAATGTTAACGGCGGGCGCCGTTGCGACCAGACCTTGATTGTCGGTGGCTTTGGCACTCAAGCTATAAGCACCAGGAGCGGTTGGCGTATAGGCACAGCTATAGGGGACAACCGTAACGATACAACTCGAAACAGGAACGTCGTTCATAAAGAAGGCCACTTGGGTGACATTGCCATCAACGTCGCTGGCGGTTGCTTCAATCATCAATGTGCTGCCGATCAGAAAGATGGCTGCATTAGCCGGACTGCTAATCGCCACGGCTGGTGGAGTAGGAACCGCCAGCACAGAATTGGGCGCGCCGGGTGTGCCTCTATTAACGGTTGATGCTTTCCAATTGGAGGCCAGGCTATTATCCAGAGTTGGGTTGGCCAACTCCAGCGATGGTCCACCGCCATCGGCGGCTACGGGCCAAGGGGCAAGGTCGGTATAATCGACAAAATCAATGACCGTCCCTAATGCATCCACCAATTCGATGGCTTCACCACTGTTCGATAAGTTGCCAGCATAGGCGGCAAATGGCGCTATGCCATAAGCCGCTTGAAATTGAGCGTAATCACTCGCCAAGACGAGATAACCACCAGGCGCCAAGGTTGTACCCACAGGGAATTTGTAGGTAATGCCGCGGCTGAAGGTCAGATGGTCCAACCGCAAGGCAGTTGCACCGCCATTATAGAGTTCTATGAATTCGTACAGATCGCCATCAACACCGGCAGTGGTGAGGGGATGGTAATGTAGTTCATTAATGACTAAACCGCTAAAGTCTTGCGGTGGGTAAAAAGTGACCACCCACGGTGCGCTCCAATCGGTGCCATTTTTGATGCGCGCCTGTACGGTTGTCACCCCATTGATCGTTACGCCAACACTGTCGCCGCCCGCACTTGCGTTGGGTGCAATTTCGCCGCCGAGGGCCCGCGGATCCGTCCCATCGGTCGTATAGTAGATATCACCGGCGCCACCACTGTCTGGATTATTGATGGTAACCGAGCCCCCGCTCGCAATCGCCCCACCATTTTGCGAGAAGACAGCCGGCTGGGGGTTGGGCAAGTACCAGCCATTGGCCAGGTATTGGCTGACAAAAATCTCTGTCCGTTTGCGGCAATAGACCTCAGTTTTATCTTTTACCAGTGGCAACCAGAAATCGTTGCGTGTATAAAGCTCGGCTGGCGGAAATTTGGGATAGACATCGCGTTGATAATCGCCCCAGCGCGCCGACTCACCAATGATGGCGTAATCGATGATATCTGTGAGTGCGGTATAGCGATTAGCACAGCGCACTGGCGTTAGAATGCCATTGCCCGTCGCATGCAAAGTCAAGCGATCAGAGACTAATTGCTTGAAATCTGGATTGGTGATCAGATGCAAAAATAAATGGGCGGGCGAACCGGCCGCATCGGCCAAGGTTACGTTGTGAACAACACTGCGCAGACCTGTGTCATTGTCCCAAGAAATGAAGCGAAAACGTGTATCGGGTCCGCTCCGTTTGCGATAGGTGTACCAGTTATGAATCGGCCAGTCTGTATTGCCCACATAATGGGTAAGGATAATATAGTCGGCCAGATCGACCACATCCAGTTGGGTTAACACCTGGTTGTACGTAGACGCTGAAACCGGCGTTATCGCAACCGAAGCCAGTAACTGGTTCCAGGCATCAATGGTACCAACGATCGGTGTTGGTGTGTAGCGCGGTATCGCCTCTTCATCCGGTTCGATCAGATCATAATCGTTTTCGGCGCCGCCCAGGTAGGCGACCAAATATTTTTCATCAATACGTTCGGTAATATCATAGAGCCCCCAGTAGAGGCCATTGAGATAGAGATGAACATAGGTTCCGCCATGCGGGGTCAGGTGGCCCATCTCGCGGAAAGCAATGCGCGGAAATTCGTCGTTCACGTAGTCGGCATCGGCCCGTTGGGCGGGTTCCCAATAGGGCCACGAGCGATTGGACCCACCCTTGAGCAGGATGCGGTCAAATTTTTGTACAGCAGTGGCTTCACTAAAAAGTGGATAATCCAGCTTTCCTGTGCCGTAGCTTGCCTTGAAGTAGACGCGCAGTGATCGCTTGGGTGTGCGCCAGGGTGTGCGGCTGGCCTGGCCGTGCATGCGCAAACCGCCATTTTCTGCAAAGCCCGTGCTTCCGTCACCATTGATCCATTCAATCGAGATGGGGCGTTCCCAGGCCGAGCCTTTCTCGAGTGAGTTGTAATAGATGCCGGTGGTGGTGTCGAACAAGTTGGCAATGTCGGTCACAATCGAGAGCGACGGAATGGCCGTGAGCGCGCTGTCGATCAAGCCACTGTAGGCTGGGTTATCCACTACTTCGGGGTCCATCTCGTAGTCTGCCGGGTAAGGACCATTGGGATCATCGACGGGCGTGGGTGCAAAGAAGGCTGGATAGCCGGGCGGCGTATTGTTTTGGCGAATGATATCGGCACGAAAGAGATACGTGTGGGTGACGATGGTCGATTTAGCACTGCCTGTATATGCAATCGCACGCAGCGGTGTAGTGGTTGGAATAGTAATCGGCCCATTAT
>JBBRVA010000703.1:0-4645 GCA_038247295.1 Caldilineales bacterium
CAGCTAGCCTGGAACTATATGATGGCGGTCGCGCTGATCATGTTGATCCCGATCCTCGTTCTATTCTTCCTGGCACAGCGCCAGTTCGTCCAGGGCATCGTCATGACCGGCATCAAAGGTTAGGCAGCTAGTACACTTGGGCGGAAATAACCATACTATTCTCCGGTGAATCAGTAGTGAATCAGTAGGACAGTGAGACAGTACAAACACTGTTCTACTGTCCTACTGATTCACTGTCTTACTTACGCCCAAGTGTACTAGACTATATCTCTCCCTCTCTCCCTCTCTACATATTCTGCGCCATCGCTGCCTCAATCAATTCCTGCTTCAAGTCCCACAATTTCTGGCTGAGCGAAACATGATAGAGATGGGGGTTGACTAGACGACGGATACCAGAATCCAGCGCGGCGACATCGGCGATGCGCTGCGCACGAATTTCGTCTAGCGATGGTGGCGTATAAACGAGCTTGCCTTCGTGTAAAATTTCGACAAGCAAAGGCTCAATTTTGCTAATGGCACTTTGGGGTAACGTCCGATATTTGGCATGCTCGATCGAGTGCCGCAATCCTACCCGGTCCATCGCGGCGGGGTTTTCATCTTCTAGCGTAATGATGTCCGCATTGGCTTTGCCACGTTGATCATAGAGTCGCCAGAGTGCTTTGCGGCCTGGATTGGGCGTCTTGGCCGGTGATTCGGAAATCTTGATCGCTGATTTCCAACTGCCACCCTGACGGACGGCCACCAGTTTGTAAACGCCACCCAGGGCTGGCTCCCCCCACGATGTGATCAAACGCGTGCCCACACCGTAGACGAGTCGGCCCATCACCTGATCAGCCTCGATACCGTACCGGGGTGCTTCTTCCCCGATCTGGGTGATAATCTGCCAGATCACCAACTCGTCCAAATCACCGGAAAGCACAATGCTCGTGTCTGGAAAACCAGCATCATTTAGCATCTTCGCCGCCTGAATCGCCAGGTAGGCAAGGTCACCCGAATCGAGGCGGATACCGATCGGTTTGTGCCCCTTGCGCTTTAATTCTTCAAAAACTTGGATTGCGTGTGGCACACCGCTTTCTAGTGTGTTTACCGTATCCACGAGCAACATGCAATCATCTGGATAAAGGTCGGCATAGGCACGGAAGGCGCCCAGTTCACCCATGCCCAACGCCATAAAAAGCTGTACCATGCTGTGGGCGTGCGTGCCCTTGGCCGGCAACCCGACTGCCGCCGAGACACCCACGTTCGACGTAAAGCTTGCTCCCCCCACCAACGCCGCCCGTGCACCGGCGTTGGCGCCCTTTTCGTGAGCGCGCCGCAGCCCAAATTCGAGGATCGGTCGGCCGCGCCCGCTCTCAAACATGCGGGCCGCCTTGGTCGCGATCAAGGTTTGGTAGTTCAGATGCGAAAGCAGCGTCGTTTCCAAAATTTGTGCCATCGCCAGCGGACCAGTGACAACGGTTAGGGGCACATTGGGGTGGACAACGCGTCCTTCTGGGATTGCGTGCAGTGTAAGCGCCCCAAAATCACCATTTTTTGCCAGCCAATCCAGAAAGTCGTCGGCAAACAGGCGCTCACCGGCGTTGTCGCGCTGGCTGCGCAAGTAGTCGATATCCTCGCTCCGAAAGCGGGCTTCACGCATCCAATCGAGGAGCCATTCTAACCCGGCGTTGACACAATAGCCGGCTTGATGGCTGTCGTAATCCGGGTTGCGCCGAAAGTAGTGATCAAACTGTACTTCAGTTTCGTGTAGCCCTGTGCGGAAATAAAGTTGGGCCATGGTAAGTTGGTATTCATCTGTAAATAGAATGCCTTCCATCATGGCGCGCTGTTTGGCGTTCATTGGATCTTTCCTTGTTTTAACCGTTAAAGGCTGTCAGGTAGAAATAATTTAGGGTTATGGGTAAAAAGTGTGCAAACCGATGTTTTACTGTTACGCAAAATTTTGTGTTTCCATACTTTCGGCTGATATGCGAATAATTTAGTGTAAATCTTTGCTGATGTGAACTCTACATAATTTGCGAAGGCACCTCATCATGGCGCTAGCGTGATCGCATTGTTAGCACAGACGCCATTTCTAAAAATATCAGCACAATTGCGGATATATTTTAGCCAAAAAACGGCTACACTGTATGAGTAGATAAGGGCAACATCTCTTCACTTCGTTCATCGCCCCAAAACATAACACAAACTAGAGTAGAAAAAAAATTCTGTGTTTGTGAGCAGAAAATTGTCTGCCTGGCAAAGCCCGTTTCCTGTTTGCTCTTATTTGCCCATAACATTGCTTCGGCGCCGATTCCTAATAAATGACCTAACAAGCCAGGTCAGTGAATGAAGTCACGCGCAACCCTTGTAGGTGCGTTTTGTTTGGGTTGCAGTGAATTTACTCGCTTTTGTCAGTTGTTTTTTTGTAAAATGTCAGAGGATGACCTTTATGGGGCATGCCCCTTTAGCATCATCGCGCTCGGTGTACAAATGGGTGCGCTTGTTAATTATCGCCAACCTACTGGCTTCGATTCTGGCTGGGTTAATTCCGCCCAGCTTTATCGCGACATTTGCGCCGCCGCTGCTACAACCAGTGGTACAAAGCGCGCTGAAGTTGTTGCCCGCCCAGTCCATTGCCTATGCGGCTGCCTTTACCTATGACAACACTACGAGCGGGGTTATCAGTGAAAGTGCAACGCCTTGTAGCAATCCCCTCCTGCGCACCTTTACGATCGCCGACGATTTTAAAATTCTCGATCTCAACGTAGGCTTTAACGCTACCCATAGCGCGCGTGGCAATTTACGTGTGACTGTAGAAGCGCCTAACGGCACCCGCGTGCAGGTTGTCGCCTCGAGCAGCGATACACGCAATAATTACGGTATCAAGTTAGACAGCGCATCGTCCAATCCAATCAATAATGGCACAAGTGACATAGTCACATCACCCTATTACAATCGTACGGTCAAGCCGAGCAATTCGTTGGATGCCTTCAATGGTCAAAATGCGCTTGGGGTCTGGAAACTAGAACTATGCGATGCAACAAATGACGACAGTGGCACCTTTAACCGCGCCCAACTTGTCTTTGACGGCGCCCCCAACGCCCTGGTGGCCGGCCAAATCTCTGGCGCAGTCTTTCAAGATTACAACGCGGATGGCGCCCAAGCAAGCGCCGAACCGGGCGTCGCTGGTGTTACGGTTACCGCCTATGCGGCTAATGGCACGACCGCCAGCACGGCCGTCAGCGCTGCCGACGGTAAATATACGCTCGCTGGCCTGACCGACAGTGTTGAATATCGGCTGGAATTTGCCAACCTCCCTAGCTATACTGAGCAAGGCCATAGATGATAAAGATTTCTACAATTTTTCTCTCTGGTCGTAGTTATCATTTATGCCCTTCACGAGTATATCTTGTTTCTGGGCCAATCGGCACCGAGTCCGTCGGCTCAGTGGCCTTTGTCACCAGCCCGCGGATCAATGTCAAGTTTGGTCTCAATGATCCCGTTCACTACTGCCAGCCTAATCCACTTGTTGTCACTCCCTGTTTTACCGTGGGCCAATCCACTGCTGTACCAAGTGCGATGGCTTTGGTCGGTTTGCCCTATGATGCAAGCGGCCATGATTTTACCAGTACGAATCCCGTTGCAAAAACGACGGATTACGCAGGCGTAACCAAAGCGACCTTTGGCCAGATCGGTGCGACCGTACGGTGTGGCTTGGCAACGGACAACTGGGCGTCTCTATGCCGGTGCGTTCCATAAACGGTATAGTGGTTTCGGTCCCAAGGGTCCAGATGCTATTTATCAAATGGATAAAAATGGCAACCAGACCGGTGTGATCGAACTTGATACGCTGCTGGCGACAACCAACAGCGCCGGTGCCGATGTCCACGACTTTACGCCAACCAGTGGCGTTGTCTATGATATTGGCGCGTCCAACGCCAGCTTTGATGGCGTTGGTAAACGTTCACTCGGTGATCTGGAAATATCGAGCGATATGTCCACCCTCTATAAAGATGGTGACGAATTCGGTATCGCCAATGTCGTGATTACCTTGACGTTGCCCGGCGGCACCTTTATCACCACCACGACCAGCAGCACCGGCGCGTACACCTTTACCGGTCTGATCCCAGGCGACTATACGGTGGATGTGACCGAGAGCACGCTGCCCACGGGCGCTGTGTTGACCACGGCCAACGAGCCGCTGCCGGTAGCATTAACTGCGGGTAGCAACTACGCCACGGCGGACTTCGGCTATCAACGCCAGGGTCAGTTGACCGGCCACATCTTTGAAGATGTCAATGGCAATGGTACGCAGGATTCCGGCGAGCCGGATCTGAACAACATCAGTGTGGTGATCACCGATGGTATCGGCGTGACCCAAACCGTGGTGACCGACGCCAACGGCAATTACACGGCTACTGTGCCATTTGGCAATACAACGGTTGATGTAGTCGATAGTACGCTGCCCGCTGGCTCTGTACAAACCGCCGGCACCGACCCCAGCACAACCTTTGTCGATCCGGGCACACTGACCAACGCCGGTGACGATGGCTATCAACGCCAGGGCCGGGTCCAAGGCACGGTCTATGTGGATGTAAACAATGACGGCGCGTACAGCTCCGGTGTGGATAGCGCGCTGACCAATGTCCATGTCGTCATTACC
>JBBRVA010000704.1:0-4636 GCA_038247295.1 Caldilineales bacterium
CTAACTAAGTTTTGACACCCGATTTTGTCAAAAGTCCAATATAAATTAGATAGGTTTGTTATAGGAATTCAGTAGATTGTAAAACCATTGCTGTGATATGATCACAGATCATAGCCATCAGCCTTTGCCACAGCTTTGTGACAAAAAATGACCAAAATCGGTCCTGACTCGAAAAGCTGGTACTGCTATTGCCTATAATAAGCGTAGATATCCTGAAATCTTGTTTAATTTCCTGTAAGTTTTGGAAAACCCACCCCATGCTTTACATCGAACTGGCCCACGCCGCACAGCTGCACCGCGAAACCTACATTGCCGTCCTGAATGGATTGCTGAAAGAACCGGCCAGCAAGCGCCAATTTGCCAAAACTGTCGGCATTACGCCGCAATACTTGAGCTATCTGCTCAATCCGTATGACCGCCTGCCGGGCGCGGCGTTGGTGCGCAAAATGGTGGCGGCGCTGCCGTTGGACGCCGATGGCCGCGCCAATCTCTGCGAACACATGCTGCTGGCGCGTGAAAAGCGCGTCAAAGCCGGCCAGGTTATTTTGCAAGATTTTGGCCGCACAGATGTGGCGCTGCATATCGACATTATCCAGCGCGCCCAACAGGCCGCCGTCTTTGGCCGTGATCCACAGCAGGCGCACGTCCAGCAACAACTGATGCGCAACGCCGGCGTGCTGTTGCTGAGCCAATTAATCCCTACGGTTTATCCGCTCGAATTTGCACAGTTGTCACTTTGGTTGAGCAACAGTGAGGGGATTCTCAACCGCCATACGGACGCGTTGTATTACGCCAAGCAGGCGCACAGGGTGTTGAGCCACGCCGAGCGGACAGATTTTACGCTGGAAGCGCGCCAACGTTTTGATGAACTGGCGCTGAATGCCTTACGCGCTGAGGGCGTGGTCTATCACAACTTGAAGTTGGAAGGCGAAGCCTACGCCCACTACTGCATGGCCGAAGCGCTGCCGGCCACCCGTCTGCAACCTGAAACTTGGCTGCCTCATCTGTACCGCGATAAGATCAATGCCTACAGTCGCCAGGCACGCTTCTCGATCCGCGCTGCCGAGGCTTGGGCGCGGCACGGCAAAACGCTGTGCGAACGCAGCGATCATCCGCACGCCGGCCTGTGGGCGTTTATGTTGGATCGCTCGCTGGCGGAGGCGTATCTGCGCTATGGTAATCTGAAGAAGGGGCAGCGTTTGCTCGCAAATTTAGCCGAGGAGTTGCCGTGTTTACCAGTGGCAGGCGCATTGCACCGGGTGCTTTTTTTGAAAATTTACGCCCGAGCATTTTGGCAAGCCGGTGATCAAGCTGGATGGCAGGCGACGTTGGGAGCAGCGCTAACGCTGGCCACCGCTGCTGGCTTGACGCATCAGATTGGCGAAATTAACCGGCAGTATGGCAGGGTGGGCTAGCTTTTATCCAGTGTATATTCAACATCGTCATCCGTTGCGCGCAGGAACTGACCGAGCGCAAATTCCTGCCATTTCATTCGATCCCAATCCGCATATTGGGCAGGAATTTTGCGGCGCGCCAATACGAAAGCAGTAAAATCCGCAAGCTCCACAATAATTTCATCGGGTAGTACATCCACTTGCTGACGTAGTTGTTCACGTAGAGCGGCTGTGGTCATCAGTTTGCCTCTTAAAGCAGAATTATTCACCTGAACAATTGAAATATAGCATAGACTTTTAGCTAGCCAAAGCGCAGTCTACACAAAGGTATGTCGCAAATTTTTGGAGCGGGAATTATGGTCATTCACAAAATAAACCGGTAATCGAACGTAGGCTGAGCTTGTCGAAGCCGAAGCAGCTTCGGCTTCGACAAGCTCAGCCTACGTTTACCGCATTAAATCGTTGATGACCATAATTCCCGCTCCAAAAATTTGCGACAAGACGCGAGATTACCGTAAATCACTTTCCCCTATGCTATGATCAACCGCAAAGGGGAGAACTATGCAACCGATCTATGTGCGCGACATCATGCAGCACGACGTGATTACGATTCGTCCAGAGGCGTTGGTGGCGGACGCCGGCCAACAAATGGAAACCTCCAACGTGCGCCGCTTGGTGGTGGTGGACGCGGCGGGCTGTGTCGTGGGCATTGTAACCGATGCCGATGTCCACGAAGCCGAAGCGGCCAACCGGGTTTTGAACGATTACGAACCCGGCGCGGAAGAGGAATGGCTGACGGTAGGCGACGTGATGACGCGCGAAGTGATCACGATCGAGCCGGGCGCCACGGTCGGGCAATTAGCGGCCAAACTCATTCAACACAAAGTGGGCGGCGCACCCGTCATAGAACCGGACTCGAGCAATCCATGTGGCTTACGGCTGGTGGGCATTGTCACCGAAACTGATCTTTTTCGCGTGATTGTCGAAGCGGAGAAGAATGGGTAAGGGCCAATAGATAATAGATATTGGTTGATCTAGGCGTATCGCTATGATATCAAATATCTATTACGGACCTACTTCGACAAGCTCAGCCGAAGTAAGAACACTCATTTTGCGTACATCCTAGATTATCTATTCTGACGCTTACAGCATCACCGGCTCCGCGCCTTTAATCTGCGCCACGATTTGCGGCAGCTTTTCGAGCACGTATTCCACATGCGCGGGTGTGTTGCTGTGGCCCAGGCTCAGGCGCAAACCGCCGACCGCATCTTGTGCCGACACGCCCATCGCCTCGAGCACGTGGCTGGGACGTTGGGCGCCGCTGGTACAGGCGCTGCCGCTGCTGGCCGCCACGCCGGCCAGATCGAGCGCAATCAAGACCCCTTCGGCCTCGACGCCGCTGATCACAAAGCTGGCATGGCCGGGCAAACGCTGCGTGCGCGAGCCGGTAAGCCGGGCGCCTTCGACATTTTCTAACACCCCGCCAATCAGTTGATTGCTCAAAACTTGTAGCCGCGCATTCTCGGTTGCCCGCTCACCTTCGACCACGGCCAATGCCGTGGCCATGGCCACGATGAAGGGCACGTTCTCGGTGCCGGCACGCCGGTTACTCTCGTGGCTGCCGCCGGTTAGCATGGGGAGAAAGGGAGTGCCGCTGCGCAGGTAGAGAAAGCCAACGCCCTTGGGGCCATAAAACTTGTGCGCGCTGGTGCTCAGCGCGTCAATGCCCAAGGCATCGACTTGCAAAGCGAGTTTGCCCACGGCCTGCACGGCGTCGGTGTGAAAGGGCACCCCGGCAGCTCGACACAGTGCACCAACTTCTGCAATCGGCTGGACTGTGCCCACTTCGTTGTTGACATACATGACGCTGACCACGGCCACATCCTGCCCATCGCCAAGTGCGGCCGCCACGTCGGCTAGAGCAACAAGACCATCACCGTCCACCAGCAGCACAGTCAGCTCAAAACCAAAGTGGTCGCGCAGTTCCTCAGCGGTGTGGATGACGGCTTTGTGCTCAACCGCCGACGTAATAATGCGATTCGCGCCAGTGAGTTCGCGTCGCGCCAGGGCAATGCCGCGCACGGCGGCGTTGTCGCCTTCTGTGCCGCCACTGGTAAAGATAATCTCGTTGACTTTGGCGCCGATCAGTTCGGCAATTGTGCGGCGCGCGCTGGCAATGGCCACGCCTGCACGCCGACCCACACCGTGGATACTAGACGGGTTGCCATAGAATTCAGTGAAATAGGGCTGCATGGCAACGAGCACATCTGGGTGGACGGGGGTCGTAGCAGAATGGTCCATGTAAATGGTGCGGCGGCTGGGCGGCATAGGGCGGATTTCCTTTACAATATCATACAGAGTGGCGCAAGACGCGTCCTGGTTGGAATCAATCATCGATTGTAGCACTGCCCGTGGGTCGGGTCAAGGGTGGTTGGTTCCAAACGGCAATTCTTAATGGGGACGCGGATTTGCGCGGATAAACGCGGATTTAAGTCCTTTGTATTTCAATCCGCGTTTATCCGCGCAAATCCGCGTCCCCAAATGCTATCAAGAATTCTTGCCAAGGACCCCGGTGACTTGACACACGCTTACCCCATGTCTACAATCATAGGTAGATGAATTTTTATGCAAATCGGTTGGCAAGAAGGAAATCATGACCGAACGTATTTTGATCGTCGAAGATGATCGCCGCATTCGTGACTTATTGCGCCGCGGGCTGATCTTTGAAGGCTATGGGGTGGAGACGGCCGAAGATGGCGAGACGGCGCTACGTAACGCGCGCGAAAAAATGCCTGACGCCGTCATTTTGGATCTGATGCTGCCAGGGCTGGATGGGCTGGAAGTCTGCCGGCGCTTGCGCAACGCGTCCAATGTGCCGATTTTGATCCTGACCGCACGCGACACCGTGCCGGATCGCATCACCGGGCTGGACGCGGGGGCCGACGATTATATGGTCAAACCCTTTGCATTTGATGAGTTGCTGGCACGCCTGCGTGCACTCTTTCGACGCCATAAAATGGAGGTCGCGCCCGATCTTTATCAATATAAGGACCTAACGCTGAATCCGCGCACGCGCCAGGTCTTTCGTGGGCCGGAAGAGATTCCACTGACCGCCAAGGAGTTTGATCTGCTGGAACTCTTTATGCGCCACCCCAACCAGGTGCTGACACGCGAGCAAATTTATGAACACGTCTGGGAATATGATTTTGGGGGTGAAAGTAATATTATCGAAGTTTATGTGC
>JBBRVA010000705.1:0-4635 GCA_038247295.1 Caldilineales bacterium
CGCACGCTCCAATGACCACTGCGCGCCGCCAATATCGCCCATAGCCGCCAATGCGCGCCCGCGCCAGTAATAATGTTCCTCCAGTGTTGCCGTCACGGCCAGGGTTGTGTCAGCCAGTTCAACGACGCTGTCGTAGCGGCCCACACCATAGTAGGCTTGCAGGGGACCAAATTGGTACCAATGCATGCGCCAAGGTAGACCAATGGTTCGCGCCTGATCGTAGGCCGCGGCGGCCCCTTCATAATCGCCCAGGGCAACGCGATCCGTGCCCAGGTTGAACCAGGCAAAGGGATCACCGGGATTCTGCTCAACGGTCAACTGCGCCTGTTGCAGCGCATTTTGCCACATCACTGTCTCATCAAACTCAGCACCCAAAATCGCCTGCACAAGCGGCGCTTGGTCCACCGGATAGACAAGCACGTAGGTATTATTGAAGACACGCCACAGTGCGTCTGTCTC
The DNA here is from genome assembly GCA_038247295.1 of Caldilineales bacterium. Lineage (GTDB taxonomy): Bacteria > Chloroflexota > Anaerolineae > Caldilineales > Caldilineaceae > JAPLGZ01. The sequence continues at coordinate 460 of JBBRVA010000705.1, forward strand.
GTCATAAGGCATGTAGATGCCGCGGTAACTGTCATCTGTACTCACCCAGCGGTCCTTATAGTACGAATCATAGCCAATCCAGGTTTGGGCGGCGTCATCGTAGCCGACGATCATGCGGTAGTGGCCCATACCGTCGTTGGGCTCCGGCTCCAGCCAGGTTTCGATGATCACTGGGATGCCGTTGCTGACCAAGGTGCGCAACAAATCACGGTTGCCGTTGACACGCAGTTGCGCATGGTAACCCTGCGCGCGCGCATACATGACGAGCTCTTCCGGGCTGACATTCTTATCATCTGGGTTGGGCTTGATAATGGCGGCAATGTCGGCTTGCCCAACTGTGCTGCCGTAGTAGCTTAAATTCATCGACATCGTGGCTGGCCCGCAGTTATTCCAGGTCTGCCAAACATTGGTAAAGCCGGTCAACTCGACATAGGGTTGCGCGGCTTGATAGGCGGGCGGCGCTGTTGGCGTGGGCAGCGGTGTCAACGTGGGGGTAGCGGTTGGGATCGCCGTCTCGGTGGCGGTCGGTTCGGGTGGCGGCGTGAGGGTAGGTGTAAATGTTGGCGGTGGCAGCACCACGGTCTCGACTGCGGCGCCGGTCTGCGTATCGAAGAGGCCAGTCGACAAAACCGGGGTTGTGCGCGGGGCGGCCAACACGGTTGATCCAGCCTCCGCGAGCAAGCCTGGGGCAGCATAATGAACGAGGCTAGCGGCCACCATCACAATGCCACCGATCAAAACACTTATCAATGCCAAACCCAGAGGGCTTTGAATACCTTTCATCATTAACTGCACTTCCTGAACACAAACGGGGAATCGCTTGCGTCTCGACACATGGCCGATGACCGGCCGCACTCCACTACAACCATCATTCTACCTGATCCTACCGCAGAGCGCGCAAATACGCCTATCGATAGAGAACATCTGATCATAGACGCTTGCAAAGTTAGTTTGGTTCCGGGATGGGGAGGGAGGGGGTGAGCACATGAGGGAGCGAAGGAGCAGAGGGATAGGGGAGCACGAGTGCTTCCCCACGCCCCCGCGCCACGCACCGTTTCCACCAGTTCCGAATAGACAACAAGGCGCTTGGAATAATGACGTTGGCCGCTATTCCACTGGCCCTTGCAGGTGATCAGGTTCAATTGACTGCGCAAGGAGAAACCAAAGATCGCTTCGATCGGAGCCTGGTCGTAGGGATATGTTTCCAGATGGGTGACAGCGAAGTGGTATTGCGTGCCGGCGGCCGTGGTCACAATGATAAGATCACCAACGGTCAGCTTGTCAATCGACCAGAAAATGGCGGGGCTACCATTCGCGCGGTCCAAATGGCCGGCAATCACAGCGTTGCCCAATGCGCCTGGCTATTTGCCCGGCGCATACCAAGCGACATTGTCGACTTGCTTGGGGATATCCATCGCGCCGTTTGTATCGCGCCCCACCGCTTCGATCACAGCATTGATCGTAAGCGTGGGGATTTGCAGCCGAACGGGCGCCTCGCCGGTGACCGGCCTAGAACCGAGCGACGATGGGGCAGCCGGCGTCGTAGCGGTAATGGCTACATTAGTCGTCACGGCGCCGGTTGCAGTCGCAATGATCGATGCTGTGGTGGATCGATTAGCCATCCGTTTGCCAGCGGAAGAAATCACTGGCGCCGCCCATGTGATTGACGCCGCCCACAGTAAGAAGGCAATCGTCAGCCCAATCCGACATACAAAAGTGAATAAGTTCGTGCGCAAAATGCCTGATTTCATGATAGGCCTTCGACATTATGAATGCCCACGGCAGCGGTTAACAGATCTTTGTCTTGAATAAGAGGGGCAGCGCCCAGATAAGCTGCGGCGCCCAGTTCCTCCAATATCTGGAAGTAATCTAGCACTTCCTGGCCGCTCTTAAACTGCGGGAAGTTATATTTGTCTTGCGCCCGCATGGGGCATAAAGCTAAACGTGTTAATCAACACAGGGATGCTGACACCAGGGATGTTGGCCATAGCTGCTGTACCGGTCATCATTTCTGTGTTGGTCATCATTTCTGTGCCGGTCATCATCCTTGTGTCGGTTGCCATGATCTCAGCCGTCTTTACGTCCATTTCCACACCAAACTGATCGGGGAACTGGACAATAATGGCGTTACTGAGTGGGTTGGCGATCATCGCCATGTGGCCATAGGCTGCCCGCAAGGCATGATAGAAGGCCGCCGGATCACCACTGTCCGCCGCATCGATTACGGCCAGGGTCGTTGCGGCGTGGATGGTCACCAAATCTGTCACCGCCGCAGCTGGCAGATTTGGGTTGGCCGATACCAGGAAAGCGGCCAGTTCGCCGGCATAGGCTGTCAGCTCGCCAGTCGCTTTGTCGCGGGCGACGTTATCAGCGGCGATCAGCGCCAGCGTGTAGTCGATGAAGAAGCCGATGTGCTTACGCGACAGGGGCAAAAAGGCGGCGCCAGCCTCATCGCCATAAACCAAGCGGACAGCCGCGGCAATATTCTGCGAATTTTGATCAAGGGCGCCGGCGGCCGCTTCGAATTCGATGTTGCGGGCATCCAATGCCGCCGTGGCACTCTTAGCGACCAGGAAGGTATGTTCGGCCAGCGCCAGATTAAGCGTTGCCCGCAGACTGGCCGCCGCCGAGTTTGCATCCCCCGGGAATTGATCAGGGAATTGGGCCGCGATGCTGGCCGCTAGAGCCGAGGCGTGCATATCCATGTGCGCATAGGCGGCTTGTAAGGCAGGATAGGCAACTTGTTGGTCGCCCGATGCATGGATGGTGGCGGTGGCTTGGGCGTCGATCACGCTGATTAACATGGTAGCATGGGTGCGCAGCAGATCAGCCACGGCCGCAACCGGCAGGTTCGGGTTGGCGGCGGCCAGAAAAGCGCCAAAGTCATCGGCGTATTGAACCAGGTCAGCCAACGCTTGATCAGCCAGTGCTTGGTCACCCGTGGCGAGATCGGTTGTATAATCGAGGAAGAAACCGATATGTTCACGCCAGAGGGTTAGGAATGCAGCTTCGGCGTCAGGTCCATAGATGGAGCCGAGGGCGGCGGCGAGTTCCACCGAGTTGCTGTCCAACTCAGTCGCAGCCGCTTCAAACTCGGCTGTTCGTCCACGCAAGGCCGCTGCGGTCGCGCTGGTGGTGAGGAGCACATGCTCACCCAGCAACAGCTCGAGCGTCGAACGCAACAGGGGCGGCTTCGTGGCTACCAAAAATTTCGAAATAGGTTTTCTCTTTACCAGTCAGGATGCCGGTGGCGTTCATGTCTACATACATGCGCGCTTCCAGATGCTCTAAGGTCAGGGCAAATTGCAAAATGTCCACATCGGTCAATCCTTGGGCAAAGGCGCGGCCCAAACCGGACGCTGTTGCGAGGGCCAATGTGCCGCCAGCAACACTACCCCGCATGATGTTACGGCGCGAGAAGGTAAAGTCAAGCAGATCATTCAATTTCTCTTGCATACTCATCGAAGCGACTCCTTTTTGATTGGAAAGCAAAAATTGTTAGGTCAGCGTTGATATGAAACGATGAATTGAGGAAAGCGTACCTTACGGTGCAATCTTCACTCCCCCTTGACGGCGTAAATTGACAAGTGGATTTACACGAAATCTGGAATTTGTTACAGGATGCTTACAACCCTAGCTAAATTGATTTTGAGTAGGACTTACGCAGCTTCACCTGGGAGCGCCGGCATCTTGCCGGCAGCCGCCAGGGATGGCGACGTTCCCGGTGCGTAAGTCCTATGAGAAATCAAGACCAGCCACGCGCTGTGGCCGGTCTTGATTTGGGACTCTGTCAACTGGATCGTTGGCTTGAAGAGTTACGGATTAGGATTGGAAAGCCAGACGAATTCTCTGGGTCCCAACCCGAAAATTGGTTTTAGATCATAAGGCGCGCTACCGTCCAACGGCACGTAGAGCAGCAAATCGAGATCTTGGTCTTCAAAGATAGCCCCAGTGCCGTCGGGCACCCAATCGATATTGGCGTAATATTTGCCTGCTTCTTGCTCACTATCACTGACTGCAGAAGGGGGTACGCTATTTAAATAACGAAATTGTTGACGGCGTAAGTCCAAACTGTAAAATCCGCGTTCGCGATAGTTGGTTGCACTGGTATTCAGCAAAGCAAATGCAACGCGTCCGTCTGCCAACCACATAGGGGCTGTGGGGAAATTTGCGACC
>JBBRVA010000706.1:0-4625 GCA_038247295.1 Caldilineales bacterium
TAGCGAAACTGCTGCTCGCCGTCTGGTTAGCATTACGCAGAACGGCCCGCGCTGTGGGGTTTACGTCGTGGCGTTGGTGGATACAGATAAGCCGCTCCCCCACGGTTTTAACCTGGCTGACCTCGAACAGAACGCCACCGTGATCGCCTGGCACGGTGAGCGTTTTATCTGGCAGGATGAAGACTTCAAAGAGTGTCGACTGGAACTCGACGCGCCGCCGCCGGCTGAACTGTTTGACCGCATTGTCAAAACTGTGGGTGAAGCCGCCAAAGAGGCCAGCAAAGTCGAAGTGCCTTTTGCGCGCATCGCCCCTGCGCTGGCGAATTGCTGGACCGGCAGCGCGCAGGACGGCTTGAACGTGCCTTTAGGGCCGTCCGGGGCGCGTAAATTTCAATCCTTTAGCCTCGGCAAAGGGACGGCGCAACACGCGCTGGTGGCTGGTAGGACTGGCTCTGGCAAATCGAACTTGTTACATGTGCTGATCACCAACCTGGCGCTTACCTATAGCCCGGAAGAAGTTGCACTTTATCTGATCGACTTCAAGAAAGGGGTGGAATTTAAAGCCTATGCCACGCATCAACTACCCCATGCACGGGTCATCGCCATTGAGGGCGAGCGCGAATTTGGCTTGAGCGTGCTGCAAGGGCTGGACGCCGAACTGGCGCGGCGGAGTGTGCCGTTCAAAAATGCCCAAGTCGATAGCCTGGCCGATTACCGGCAGAAAACCAAACAACCTTTGGCCCGCGTCTTATTGCTCGTCGATGAATTCCAGGAATTTTTTGCCGAGGATGATGCGATTGCAACGCAGGCGGCGCAGATTCTCGACCGGCTGGTACGCCAGGGCCGCAGTTTCGGGATTCATGTCATGTTAGGGTCGCAGACGTTGGCCGGTTCTTATAGCCTGGCGCGCAGCACCATCGACCAGATGGGCGTGCGCATTGCCTTGCAGTGTAGCGAAGCGGATTCCCGCCTGATCCTGGCGGACGACAACGCCGCCGCCCGTCTGCTTGCGCGCCCCGGCGAAGCCATTTACAATGCTGCCAATGGGCGGGTGGAGGGCAACAACTCATTCCAGGTGGCCCTGCTTGCGGACGAAGAGCGGGAAAAATATCTGGAGCAAGTGCAGCAATTGGTCGCTGCCCAAGCGTACAAACCGGCCCAGCCCCAGATTATTTTCGAGGGCAATGCGCCGGCTGCCATCGAGAAAAATCAACTGCTGCATGAGCGCTTGGCTGCGGCGGATTGGTCGCCCGTTGGCCGCAAAGTGGTCGCCTGGCTCGGTGAACCGATTGCGATCAAGGAACCGACTGCGGCTTATTTCCGCCGCCAAAGTGGCAGCAATTTGTTGATTGTTGGTCAAAATGATGAACAGGCGCTCGGCATCTTGGCGTCTGCCTTGTTCAGTCTGGCCGTCCAACATGCGCCCGCAACTGTCAAGTTTTATCTGCTAGACTTCTCGCCAGTAGATGTCCCCTATGCGGACGTTTTCCAAAAGATTGCCACCCAGTTACCTCATCCGTTACGGTATGGTCGCCGTCGCGAATTGCCTGAGCTGATCGCGGAAATCAAGGCAGAAGTGGACAGCCGTATGACCGACGAAAAAGCGGCCGGCAGCGCGTCAACCCCTGCTATTTATCTGTTTATCTACGGTTTGCACCGTGCCCGCGATCTGCGCCAGGAAGAAGGGATAGGCTTTGGCAGTTACAATTTTGGCGCATCGGGCGAAGAATCGCCACCACCCAATCCGGCCCAGCAATTTCCTACCATTTTACAGGAAGGGCCAGAATTAGGCATCCATACGTTGGTCTGGTGCGACACCGTCACCAATTTGAACCGCGTGTTAGATCGACGTGCACTGCGTGAATTTGAGACGCGCGTCGCCTTCCAAATGGGTGCTGAGGACTCGGCCAACTTCATTGATACACCGGCCGCCAGCAAATTAGGCCCTTATCGCGCCCTTCTTGTCAGTGAAGAAGAAGGCCGCATTGAGAAGTTCCGCCCGTATGGGTTGCCGGACGAGGCGTGGTTGGCGCAGGTAGTAGAGCAGTTAGGCAAGCGACTCGCATAGACTATAGCAGGTTTTCCTATCCTATGCGGAGCGTGGAAACAGGCTGCCGGTTGCATGGGGTTAGCATACCGGCAGCCTGTTGGCAGTCGGGGCTGCTGCCTACTACTATAGTCTATAATGGCTATCGAGAACCTACTCAATACCTATTCAATCTTTAGCTTTCAACTTTTACGACGCTTGGCATTATCATGCGTTTTCTCAGGCGAATCTGAGACCGTGATCGCCCCGCTCAGCGGAGTGTGCAGTAAAAACTGTGGTATAATCGATTTAGAAAATATTACTTTGTGACAGAGTAAAAGGCTCAAAGGAGAGGATAATTATGCCTAAAGCGACTTTGTTGCCCCTGCTGCCTCTTGAGGTTGCTCAGTATCTCGATATCCAAACACCGGATGACATTCGGATCAAAGGCCGCCGGATCGGGTTGGAACACATTGTCTACGCCTATAACGAAGGTTATTCGCCCGAACAAATTGCCAACAAGTTTCCTGGGTTGGACTTAAAAGTCATTTACACTATCATTGCTTATTATCTGCATTATCGGGCGGAAGTGGATGCCTACATCGCCCAACTTGATGCCGAAACGGCAGCGGCACGGCGCGAATGGGCAAAACAGCGTTCGCCGGCGTCGTTGCGGGTAGAAACAATCCTCGAAGAAAGACAACAACATCAGGCGCTTGCATGAAAATTCGTTTTCTGTTTGACGAAAATCTGGATCCCCGTTTCGCCGTTGTGTTGGCGCGCCACTATCCGCTGATTGATGTGTTATACATCGGCGTTGACCATGCACCGCCTTTTGGTACATTGGATCCCGCTATCTTGCATTACCTTGAACAAACCCAGCGCGTCTTGGTGACGGATAATCGCAAAAGTATGCCACACCATCTGGCCGATCATGCGAGTGCAGGCAGACATCATTGGGGCATCTTCATCGTCAGCAAACACGCACCGTATAAACAAGTCGCTGATGCCCTGTTTGTCTACTGGGCAGCAAGTGAGGCTGAAGAATGGATTGATCGCGTGGAGTGGTTGACCGTATGATCGCCGCCGATGAGCGGTTAAACAGAACGCGTAAAGTAGAAGGCATAAATGCATGGGTGAACGCGTTCGAAGCAGCAGGTGATGGAACTAACCGTGGCGAAAATAAGGTGTGATAATACCAACAAAGCCCTTGGATTGAGCAATCCAAGGGCTTTGTCCTATTTGTCGACAACTTTTCTACGGGTACAACTCACTCGTCACCCGCACCATTGCTGCATAACTCTCCACTTTTAGCGCCGCACCGCCGATCAACGCGCCATCGATATCGGGCTGCTGCATGATTTCACCGATGTTCTTTTCATTGGTACTGCCGCCGTAGAGAATGCGTGTGTTGGCCGCCACATCCGCATCGTACAACTCAGCAATCACGCGGCGGATGGCACCGCAGGTTTGGTCGGCCTGTTCGGCCGTAGCCGCAAGACCGGTGCCAATCGCCCAGATTGGCTCGTAGGCGATCACAACCCCTTGCACTTGCGCGCCACTTAGACCACCCAAGGCCGCCTGCACTTGTGTGCTGACGACGGTCTGCGTCTGGCCTGCTTGATTTTGATCTAGAGTTTCACCCACACAAACAATTGGCACCAAATTGTGGGCAAGGGCCGCATGCAATTTTTTGCTCACCGTTTCGTCGGTCTCGGCAAAATATTGGCGACGCTCGCTGTGGCCGATCAGCACATATTCGGCCAACCCTTGCAGCATCGGCGCGCTGATCTCGCCGGTATAGGCGCCACTGTCCGCCCAGTGCACATTTTGCGCACCGACTTTAACGGGGCTACCCTGGATGGAATTCTGAACCGCTTGTAAACAAACGGCGGCGGGGCAGATAACGCGATCCACATTATTATATTCAGCTACATTCGCATGAATCGCTTGCGCTAGCGCAACAGCTTCAGCGCTGGTTTTGTTCATCTTCCAGTTACCGGCCATCATCGGTTTACGCATGAGGAGATTCTCCAATGGTATTAATTTGTATTTGTTGGGGTCAATCAGCACTTAAGCTGATCAGAAACAGGATAATTAACAATTAATTGTTATAGGACTTACGCCGGCTGAGCTTGTCGAAGCCGGCTTCGACAAGCTCAGCCGGCGTAAGAACACTCATTTTGCGTAAGTCCTATGTTAATTATCTTCTTCTGGTTTTGTATCTTCCGCCGGCGGTGCATTAAAGCGGGCCAGTTCTCGTTCGTATTCGTCCGCACTCAGCCAGGTGCCGCCTGACACTTCATGATGGGCTACTTGTTTATTTTGGTTAAACCAAAGTTGAACTTCCACCTGAGCGAAACAACGGTTACGGCCCGATGTGCTAAAGACTTTGCGCGCGTAATGGCTATACTCGCTCTCGTCGGCCAGGCTTAGCTCATTAAGCAAGTTTACTTGACCCATAATGGGTTCACGGCATCGGCGACTTAGCAAATAGATGGTGAGAAGATTGCTATTTGTGGCCGGTGGACCGCTGAATAAATTGGCAATGCGTTTGAAAAAGTTCATGGTTTATTTTTCTGGGAAAGGGGATACGGGA
>JBBRVA010000707.1:0-4611 GCA_038247295.1 Caldilineales bacterium
CAACTTGCTGCGGCCGTATATCCGGCACGTCCATTTTCATGATGGCACGCTGGCGGCCGACAAGTTGGAATTTCTGCCCATTGGCCAGGGCGCGTATGATCATGCACGGGTATTGGCGTTGTTGCAATCGATCGACTACCGGGGCTATTTGAGTGGCGAGTGGATCAACTGGGAGCCGGCGGATGTGCATCTGCCGCGCGAATTAGCAGCGATCAAGCAGTTGGAACCGGCCGCGGCATGATTCGTGTCTGCTCCACGGCCACCCACACCGTGCCGATGCGCCTACGGATGCCCTTTCGTTATGGCATTGCCACCCTGACCGAGCTGCCCCATCTTTTTGTGCAGACGCAGGTAGAGGTGGATGGCCAAGTCGTGACCGGCGTCGCTGCCGATGGGTTGGCGCCCAAGTGGTTCACCAAGCAGCCACAGACCAGCTTGGCGCAGGACACGGCCGAATTACTCGACGTGATCGCGGCGGCCTGCCGTTTTGCCGAGCGCGCCGCACCGGCGGCCACAGTCTTCGCGTTGTGGCAAGCGATCTATGCCGAGCAGGCGGCGTGGGGACAAGCCAAAGGTTATCCGCCGCTGCTGTGGGGTTTTGGCGTCAGTCTGATCGAACGCACGTTGATCGACGCCTGGTGCCGGGCAACGGGTGTACCATTTGCCCAAGCTGTACGTACCAATACGTTGGGCATTCGCCTGGATGCGATCCATCCAGATTTACAAGGTTATGCACCGGCCGCCTTTTTGCCCGCGCAACCGCTGCGTTCAATCCGCGTGCGCCACACCGTTGGCCTCAGCGACCCCATCACCGACGCCGAGATTGCTGAGGCGGAACGTTTGGACGATGGCTTGCCGCACAGCCTGGAAGCCAACATTCGTACCTATGGCTTGACCCATTTCAAGATCAAGCTGAGTGGGGATGGCGACCAAGATCTAGCCCGGCTGATCGCACTGGCGCAGACGATTGAGCGCTTGTGCCCAACTTTTGCCTTTACGCTCGACGGCAACGAACAATATCATGCTGTCGAAACATTCCAGACCGCCTGGCTGGCGATCGTCCAAACGCCACAGCTCCAAAATTTTCTGCGCCATTTGCTCTTTGTCGAGCAGCCATTGCATCGGGATGTAGCTCTGAGTGAAAATACCGGCGCGGCATTACACGCCTGGCCGGATCGTCCGCCCATGATCATTGACGAATCGGATGGCGAATTAACCAGCGTGCGTCTGGCGGGTCAATGCGGTTACGTTGGCACCAGCCACAAGAATTGCAAAGGCGTTTTTAAGGGGATCGCTAACGCCTGTTGGTTGCGTCATACGGGTGGTCTTTTGAGCGGGGAAGATCTGTGCAATGTCGGCCCCGTGGCGCTGTTGCAAGATCTGGCTGTAGTGGCAACCCTGGGTATCGAGCATGTTGAACGTAATGGTCATCATTATCTGCGTGGCTTAAGTATGTATCCGTCCACCCTTCAACACCAAGTTGTGGTGCAGCATGCTGATATCTATCGTTGGCATGGGCAAAACTTTGCCACCCTAACGGTGAGTGACGGTGTTGTTGATGTTGGCACGGTCGTAAACGCACCCTTTGGCTATAATCTTGATTTGGAGTTAGCCATATGACCCAAACGATCAAAACTACGGTGGTTGGCAGCTACCCGATCCCCACCTGGTTGGCCACGCTGCCTTCGACGCCCAACTGGCGCGACGCCGTGCTTGTTGTGCTCAAGACGCAAGAACTGGCCGGCATCGATGTCGTGAGCGATGGCGAACTCTCGCGCTTCGACCCCAATCATCCGGAGACCAACGGGATGATCGACTACTTCGTGCGCCCGCTGGCCGGCGTCGCCACGACGTTTACGCGGCGCGAACTAGCCGATTTTCGCGCCCAGCCCGGGATGGGGTTTCGCACGGCGCCAGCCGGTGTAGTACGTTCCGCTGTGGACGAAGGTGCGCTCGATCTGGCCGCTGCCTACACGGCGATCAAAGCGTTGGCCGCCAAACCGCTCAAGTTCACCGTGACCAGCCCTTATATGCTGGCGAAAACCCTGCTAGACCAACACTATGGCGACCGCCGCGCTCTGACGATGGCCATTGCCGAGGTTTTGCGTCAACAGGTGGCAACCATGGATGCTGCGGTCTTACAGGTAGACGAGGCCAATCTGCCCGGTTCCCCGCAGGATGGAGCGTGGGCGGCAGAAGCGATCAACCATGTGCTGAGTGGCGTGCCAGCGGGCGCCGAGCGAGCGTTGCACCTCTGTTTTGGCAATTATGGCGGCCAGACGATCCAGAAGGGTTTCTTTCAGGATTTGCTGCCTTTTTTCAACGCCCTCAGCGTCGATCACCTGGTGCTGGAGTTTGCGCGGCGCGGCGATGAAGAGTTGCCGATCTTTACGGATCTAAAACCAGGCGTTGCGCTGGGCATCGGCGTGATCGACATCAAAGATAACGAAGTCGAGACGCCGGAAACAGTGGCGCGCCGCATTGAGCGGGCGGTTGACATCTTGGGCGTCGAACGCATCCGCTGGGTGCATCCCGACTGTGGCTTCTGGATGTTGCCGCGTTCCGTCGCCGACCGCAAAATGCGCGCCCTGGTGCAAGGCCGCGATCTGTTTGTAGGACAGCGAGGATGACAAGATGATAGGATGACAAGATGACATGGCGTGCCCCTCTGTCATCTTGTCATCCTCGCTGTCCTATCATCCCCACATAAACGTAGTAAACGTAACAATTGAGTCAAAGGAGAAAAAGTAGATGAAGCAGAATTTTTCACGACGTACCTTTTTGAAGGCAGCTGGTGTAAGCGCAGGTGCTGTGGCGTTGGCTGCCTGTGCGCCGGCTGCAACGCAACCCCAAGCCGCTGGCGAAGCGCCATCTGGTGAAGCGGTGACGCTCACCTATTGGACGGCGCTCAGTGCCAATGTTGCTGCCACATTGCAGAGCTACAATGATATGACCTGCTACAAGGAGTTGGAAAAGGTCACCGGCGTTCACCTTGAATTCCAACATGTGCCGGACAATCCCCAAACCGTCGAGGCGTTCAACCTGATGATCGCGTCTGGCCAGTACCCCGACATGATCGAGACCAACTGGCTGGCCTTCCCTGGTGGCCCGGCCAAAGCGTTGAGTGATGATGTGATCATCCCGCTGAACGATCATGTGGAGGGTGGCAAATCACCCAGCTTTCAGCAGCTCTTGAACGATCACCCCGAATGGCGGCGCTTGATTATCACGGATGCTGGCGACTTGTATTGTTATCCCTTCCTGCGCGGCGACCCCGGCTTACTCACCTTCTCTGGCCCGGCCATTCGCCAAGATTATTTGGACAAGGTCGGGATTACCCAGCCACCCACCACCGTTGACGAATGGAGTGAGATGTTGGCCGCATTCAAGGGCCAAGATCTGAACGGCAGCGGTGCCGACGACGAATTCCCCTTTACCAGTTATCTGTTTGGCAAAGGCATCACCGGCTTTAATTATGGCAATGCTTTTATTGGGGCGTGGGGCATCGGCATGAACTTCTACAACGAAGCCGGCACCGTCAAGTTTGGTCCCTTGCAGCCAGAGTTTAAAGAGTTCCTCCAAACGATGGTTGATTGGTACCAAAAGGGTTATTTCCACCCGGATACCTTTAGCATGGATGCGGCGGCCTTTGATGCACAGATGACCAACGGCAACATTGCTTCCTGTATCCTCCTCGTGGGCAGCGGCATCGGCCGCCTTACCACCCTGATCCGTGAGAGTAACCCAGACTTCAAACTGATGGGCGTGCCTTACCCAACCCTCCTGACTGGGGAGACCGCCGCCTTTGGTCAACAAGATAGCCCCTATCCAGGCGGCGGCGCGGCGGCCATCACCACCGCTTGCAAGAATGTAGACGCAGCCCTCAAGGTGCTGGATTACCCCTACAGCCCAGAAGGCCATATGCTCTTTAACTTTGGTGTGGAGGGCCTCACCTATAACTTGGAGGGTGATTATCCAAAATATACTGACACGGTCTTGAAGCACCCGGATAATCTGCCCCTGGCACAGAGCATGGCGCAACATTTCCGCTCCAACTTTTCCGGTCCGTTTGTCCAAGACCTGCGTTATCTGGAACAATACTTCGCCCTGCCCGAACAAAAAGAAGCGTACGAAACCTGGGGCAAGGCTGGTCACGACAAGATCATGCCGCCGGTGACGCCGACCCAAGACGAAAGTCGCGACTTCGGCAATATCATGACCGATGTAAACGTGCGCTACGAAGAAATTTTTGCCAAAGTAGTGACAGGCGCCGAGCCACTGGAAACGTGGGACACGTTCGTCGGCGAACTGCAACAGATGGATATCGACCGCGCGATCGCCATTCAGCAGGCCGCGTTGGAGCGCTTTAATGTGCGTGCGTAAAGCAGTAAGGCAGTAGGACCGTGGGGCAGTGGGACAGTAAAGCAGTAGGACAGTAAAGCAGCGAGGCAGAAGAACTGTCTCACTGCCCTACTAGCGACCCGACACTTTGCCGCAGCAGGGTTGAAACCCGCGGCTGAAAGTAGCAAGTCGCCTCAGCGACTCGTTTTTAGTGCCTGCACCCCTGGGTGCAGACCCTCAGTAATTTAGTCGCTGAGGCGACTTCCTGGC
>JBBRVA010000708.1:0-4610 GCA_038247295.1 Caldilineales bacterium
AAAGGCGCAAAGATTGTCACCTTCCATAATCGCGCCGTCGCGAATGCCGACGGCAAAGCGCATGCGCAGGCTGTCGACCTCTGCTGGCACGCGCAGGCTATATTCACAAACACTGCTGCCCAGGGTCGGCGGATGTTGCCAAAGCGCCATCTGTTGCACCATGCCACAGGTGGCCGGTGCAATTTTTATCTCCATCCCGCGCGGTGAGCGGGTGGCCGCCTGGCGGGCGGCTGGAAAGCCTTCTAGAAAGTCGAACTGCCACAATAATGCCTGGTCTAGGCGCGGCCCGACTTCCTCTTCTAGCAAGCTATGCCAGAGTTCTTCCTGCCACTTGAGATAGCTAATATATTGTGACAATTGGGTGAGCGATTGCTCATTCAGATCCGAGATGCGGCGCACAATCGCATCAACGGTCTCTTTGCGGGCATCAAGTTTAGACATAAGTGACAGGATAAGAGGGCAATAAAGTAATTGGTAAATAGTGATCAGTAATGGGTAATTGGATAGCAGATGCCAGCTTGTAATTACTACTTACCAATTACCATTTACCAGTTTAAGTTCGGCGGCCATGTGGCGTTCTTTGGTAAGACCCATAAGTTGTTCCCAGCGCGCGGCAGCGATGGGGTTGCTCAGCAAAACGAGCGCCACGTAACTGGGTTCAAACGGCTTACGGATTAAATGCATCATCGACTCTTCGGGTGTGTGTGAGCCTTTTTTCTGATTACAACGCTTGCAAGCTGTAACTAAATTGTGCCAATCGTGTAGACCACCACGGCTGCGCGGCACAACATGATCCACCGTTAAGTGGCTGTGGCCTGGCATATCGCCACAATATTGGCAGGTATAGGCGTCGCGCAACATAACGGTTAGTCGAGTAGCCGGCACACGCCGGTGGGGCAGCCGCACATAGTGCACCAATCGGATCACCAACGGGATGGGGAAGGAGCGAGTGGCACTGGATAACATCTGCTGCGTCGCTTCCAGTAGTTCTGCTTTTTCATTGAGCAGCAGCACCACAGCACGACGCACCGAGACTAAACTTAACGGCTCATAACCAGCATTCAAGACCAAAACTTGCTTGGACATAATCACTGCTCTAGATTATAAAACGGTTACACCAAACCTATCTTCTTTGCCGCAAGAATTTATTGTTTATTTATATTCTATAGTATTTCTATAATAATAGGACTTACGCAAAATGAGTGTTCTTACACCGGCTTCGACAAGCTCAGCCGGCGTAAGTCCTAAATATTATAGATGGATAATGCAATTTTAACAGGAAGAAAATGCAAAAACAAACCAGGTTCTTGCCAAACAATAACCACCAGCCGATTTTACAAACCGGGTGGCGCCAGTTGTGATACCTGGGCGGTGCGTAAGATGATGCCCCACAAAAATGCGCAGGTCGCTGCCATCGCCAATGTCTTCACATTTTCATCTTCCAGGCTGTTAAAATAACCATAGGCCGCCGGTAATGTGATGACCGCAACAATACCATAGAGAATGTGTAAGAAAGGGCGCGGCAGGGCAGCGCCATTACCCTGTGCATAGAGGTAGAAACCAATAGCCATCTGCGCAACTAAAACTAGTTCACCTATGACCGCAGCGCCGAACCAGTTGCCGTCCAGCGGTTTGGTGCGGATGCGTAGCCACAGCGCCCACAGCGCCAGCACAGCCATAAAAAGGGTGGCGGTCGTGGACAGACGCGCATGGATTTCGATCAGCGACATGAGTGGATGACCTTACTTAGTGTGGATATTAGGTAATTGGTAATTGCTATTTACTATTGATCGCACTTTAGGGTTTACGCCGGCGCATGTACGCTGAGATATTGTTGTAGCACACCTGCCGCCGGCCCTAAAATATCATACGATTCCCAGCCCTGGCTGGCGGCCATCGCAAAGATGCAGCCACCGATCACATAGTCATCGTGGCGCATGGCTTGGTCGAACCAGGCTAATTGTTCGATATAGGCGCCCGGTCCCCACAAGCCGAAGCCATTTTCTGCCCAATAAGATTGAAAATCCTGCCAACCACGCGCATCAGGTGAACCGGGTCGATTGTTCTGGACTAGTCCATCCACCCCGAGTTCCGTAAAGACCAAAGGAATTGCCAACCCCGCCGGCTTTAAAATTTGATTGTAGACTTGGCGATAGCGCAGGGTGAGCCAACCCGTATCGTCTGGACCAACGCCAGGATAACGCCCCTCATTATCTTGGGTGCTAAGAAAGTAAATGGTTGGCGCCGAGTATTCATGCAGACCCAACCAGCCATCGTTCTCTTGCGCCGCCTGCAATGCCGGGAAAAAGTCCGACCAAAGCGCTAAGTCGGATGGATTTCCCGTGGCAAAGTTGCCAATCACACTGCGAATGCCGCGCGCGCCAAGTTGGCGCGTCCGTTCAGCTTCGAACTCCGCAAGCCGCTTCATGTCATCTGCATTGTTGACGACTGGTTCATTATAAGCTTGCCAGCCATCAAAGTAGGGGCGACGCCTTTCGTCATCGGCAAAAGGCAACAGTTTTTGCACAAATTCATTGGCAGACGCAATCGGATCAAAGTTTGCCATGTCGGGCGTTGGTACATCAAGCCGGCCAATCAAGCGAGTGCTAGGTGAGGTCTGCTTAATTTGGGCCGCAAAACCGGCATCTAGTTCTAGCGTGCATACGGCGGTGATGGCTTTCGTCGCCAATACATCAAAAATCTGAGGATGGTTGCGCGCCACAACCAGCCCTAACTTACTCGGCGGGCCAGGCGGAAAAGGCGTTGCAGGTGGCACGGGTGTTGCCGTTGGTTCGGGCGTGTCGGTCGGCGGTGGCACTGGTGTATCTGTGGCCGTTGGCGCCATCGCCACCTGGGCTACGCCCCCGTTTTCGACCAATGGCAAATATACCTGATTAGAACCAGTGGTAGGCGTAGGGATCAAACTGGAGCGTGCGACTGGTGTTGCCGTTGCCGTGGGATTAGCGGTTGGCGTTGGCGTTGCCGGATCGCGACCACAAGCGGCGGCTACCCACGCGATTGCGCCACCCAATACGCCCCCCATAAAACGCCGTCGCGTGAAATCAAGATTATCAGCGGTGGGGGCTTCATTCTGTTCTTCCGGTTGATGTTCAGACATAAAACTCACAATACCATGATGAAACGGGTTGCGACAAATTTGGCTTCCATTTATAATATAGTCACTTATTGGCTAGAAGCAGATTAAATTCAGGTGAGAAAACTGTTAGCCTGCGTCTAGACCAGTATGGTAACGAGAAACTTCGGCTAGATGTTCCTAGCGCCCACAGGCCCAATCTGGCTTGGGGGTAAATGGATCAGACTTTCATTTCAGTCAGCAGCAAGGAGATAAGCAATGAACGAGCACAAATACAAATTAAGTATTGAGTATTGTACAGGTTGAAATTTTACCCCACGCGCCGTCAGTTTGACGGACGAACTCACAAAAAATTACAGCCCTAACTTGGCCACCCTCACCTTAATTCCTTCCCAGGGCGGCGTCTTCGAAGTACTAGCCGACGACATTGTCATCTATAGCAAAAAAACCATGGGCCGCCATGCGGAGGCCGGCGAAGTTGCGCGCTTGTTGGAAGAAAAGACCGGTATCACGGCGCAACCACGTACGTAGGTTGCCAGTTTTCTATCCTAACACAAAAGAGGCTTGCTAACTGTTAGCGAGCCTCTTTTTCTCTGAAAATTATTTAAAGAACCGAGCAGAATAAGCATCGTGCAACTTAGGATAGTTTTTACAAACCGGTTGGCAGATCAATAAATTCAAACGTCAGACCAAATTTCTCCTGTAGGTGCTGCCCCAACGCCTGAACACCCACAATTTCAGTCGTGTAATGGCCGCCATAGAGTACATTGATGTTTGCGTTGAGCGCATCGTAATATTGGGCATGGCTGGTTTCGCCGGTAATAAAGAGATCACAGCCCAGGGCCGCTGCTTCCTCAATTTCGCGCGCGCCAAAGCCACTGAGAATACCCACACGCTGAATCAGATGGGGACCATGCGCTTGGAGTAGCTTGACCGGACCCACGGTTTGCGCAAAACGCGTCACCAGCGCATGCAACGGCACACCACCAGGCGCAGTGGCCAGCACGGCAATCTTGCGCCCGTTGACATTGGCCCACCAGTCGCTGATTTCCAACCCCAGCCGCCGCGCCAGTTCGGCGTTGTTGCCAACGGTTGGATGTGCATCCAGTGGCAGATGAGCCGCATAGAGATTGAGGTCAGCCTGCATAAAGGAGCGTACAAGGTTGCCATAGCTGCCTTGGAGGCGCTTGGGTCCGCCCCAAAAGATGCCATGATGAACTAGCATCAAATCGGCGTTGTGAGCCAGGGCGGCGTCCACACAAGGCTGATGCGCATCGACCAGACCAACAATATGATTGACCTCGGCGCGCCCTTCAATCTGTAGACCTTGTGGTCCATAATCTTTGATGTTGGCAATGTCCAGGTAGGCATCCAAATAGGCCACCAAATCAGTTCGCTTCATCCCTGGTATTACTCCTCGCAGCTGTCATCGCCATTAAACGACAATACATATTTGCTATTACACGGTGACGTAGATAGTAGGATAGTAGGATAGTAGGATAGTAGGATAGTAGGA
>JBBRVA010000709.1:0-4607 GCA_038247295.1 Caldilineales bacterium
TATTCAAACTTCCAGCCGAACAAATTGCCATGGTCTATGATTTTGTCTTATTTCTTCAGGCTCGCCATGGTCAACCGGTCGATGTATCTGATGTATGGACAGAAGAAGATCTAACAGAGTTACGAGAAGCAAGCCTACAATACGCATCCGCTACCATTTTAAGCAATGAACAAGAAGTTCATAGGTGCATCTTTACCGCCAAATTATGCGTCGATTTGCCACATATCTCTTAATTCTCATTGCCATCCTCGCCCTCTTTCCACTCTACTCGCGCTACAAGCTGACGGCAGGGCCGATCCCCCCGGGTGTCTTGTTGGGCGGGCTGGATCTCAGCAATCTCAAGGACCCCACCGAAATCCGCGAGCATCTGGAACGCATCTATATGGACCCGATCGCGGTCGATTTTGCCGGCGAACAGTTGGTGCTACGCCCCAGCACCCTAGACTTTACGCTGGATGTTGAACAGATGATGACCGAGGCAAGCCAATATCTCGACGGTCCGCCTTTCATCGACATTGCGCTTCGCGAAGCGTTAGGCTTTACTCAGCAGCGGCGCGATGTCCCGGTTCGTTTTACGTTAGATGCGGACAAATTGCGCGCCTGGCTTACTACCGTGGCTACCGAACACAACCGCGGCCCCGTCCCGCCGCGGGCAACGCCCCCCATCGAGCGCCGCGCCACCAGTTCTGACGCCCTTGAAGATTCGTTCACCAGTGACACGGGGCTCGACAGCCGTCCCTGGCGTTGGGTGCCCGGTATACCTGGCTATACGCTGGATGCGGAAAATAGCATCCAACCCTTAATTACCGCCCTCACCAGTGATCAGAACCGGGTGGCAAAGCTGGCCTTGATCGAAACGCCGCCACCGCTGCCCGCTATGGCTGATCTGGCGCTGGTTTTAGACAGCTATCTGGCCGATTTCCCAGGCTTTGCCGCTGTCTATGTGCGCGATCTGCAAAGCGGTGCAGAAGCCAATGTCGATGCGGATATTGCTTTCTCCGGCATGTCGACGCTCAAATTAGCGCTGGCCGTGCCAAGTATGCAGCAACTTAATTATGAGCGGAGAACTAACCCAGGTACAACCGCTAGTGAGCAACTAATCGACTTGGCGTTGGGTGAAAGCGATAATCAGGCCGCTAACCAACTTTTAAGCCAGCTAGGCAATGGTGACACAGGCGCAGGCGCGCGTCGTTTTACCGACTACATGCGCACGTTGGGGCTTGTTAATACGTACATGCAATCCGGCTTCGACGAACCCCAACTGCCCCGGTTGCCAACGCCCGGCAACCAAAATTCAGAGTGGAACACAAATCCGGACGCCAATTTGCAAACGACACCGGCCGATATGGGACGCATGCTGGCCGCGATTTATGAATGCAGCCAGGGCAAAGGCGCGCTCATCACCATTGCGCCGGACCCGATTACACCGGACGAATGTTTACACATTCTCTTTTACATGAGCCACAATCAGTTCCAAGATTTAGTCTGGGGTGGCCTACCGCGCCCACAGGAGCATTGGATTGTCCATAAACATGGTTTTGCAAATGAGACGCACGGCGATGTTGCTCTGGTCTGGGGTCCAACTGGGCCGTACGTGATCGCTATTTTCCTCTATCAAAGCGGCTGGTTGCCCTGGGAAACGAGCAACGGGACGATGAGCACAGTCAGCCGCATCACCTGGGACTTTTTTGACCTGCAAAGTGCTCAAGGTGTCCAATCAGTGGGCGCACCACCCCAACTGCAACCCCCACCAGGCTATGTCGCCATTGGCGAGTATGCACCGACCCTCGCTAACCCAGCAGGGCAATGAAGAAGTTTGCCAAGGTGTATTGCTTGGTGCGAATAATGTCAGATTATCTTCTCTCCCTCTCTCCCCTCCTCCCTCTCTCCCCTCACCCAAGCTTGCGCAACGTGACCACGTTCGTGCCATCATCATAGACTGCATAGCGCAGTGCTGGGCCATCATCCGGTTGGCCGGCGCTCCCCACGCCGATCAAGTAGCGGGTTGGCGTATCTGCCGGACCATGCTCCAAACTAAATTCGGCTGGCTCGGTAAAGGCACGTAATTGGCGTTGGCCAGACCGGTCACTTTGCCATACCCACACCTGTTGGACATGGGTATGACCGTGAAATGCCACCCGTAGATTCGCCGCTTCTAAGGCGGCCAATGCATTCCAACGGGCTTGCTCGTTATAATTCAGGCGCGGAAAGAGTGTGTGCCAGGATATGCCTATCGCCATGTGCGCGACAGCTGTCCTTGCTGTGGCCGCCGCAGCAGGCATATCGGGCGTGGCATGGCAGAAAAGCGCGCTACCATGCTGGATCGTGGCTGGCCACGCGCCAACCCAGGTAGCTAACGGCTCGGGTAGACGGCGTAATCCGCTCAGTTCCCAGTTGCCAAAGGTGCAAGCGATGCCCCGCTGCTGCAATTCGACAAAGAGTGCTGGATCGCGCCCCGCATCACCCAGGTAAAGCAGCGCGTCGACGCGCTGCTGGCCGATATCGGTCAGCACTCGGTGGAGGCCATCCAGGTTGTCATGTAAGTCAGAAAAGATGGCAAAACGCATGTGGATTACGCTTTCATCACGCTATCGCAAACTATTCAATTGGCTTTCACCAGGCGAGGGGAATGGTCTTGCACCGACCAAGCCTAGACTTGAGGGCAGGTCATGCCAATCATATCACAAGTGACGTGGGGACGCTGAACGCGCTGATGACGCGTTCAGCCATCTTAATATGATGCTCAAAGCAGTTGTGTTACGGAGATTAGGATTAGACGATTACTATCCAATCTCTAATCTCTTTCTACTGCTAGTACACTTGGGCGGAAATAACCATACTATTCTCCGGTGAATCAGTAGTGAATCAGTAGGACAGTGAGACAGTACAAACACTGTTCTACTGTCCTACTGATTCACTGTCTTACTTACGCCCAAGTGTACTAGCGACATAAACCGCTTACCAGACGGCCGTACTTATTGGGCCTTAACGTCGAGGGCGTCGCGCAGACCGTCGGCCAAGCCCTGAAAGGCGAGGATGGTCAGCGAGATCATGATTGAGGGAAAGAAAAACATATGCGGCCAATAGCCAATATAATCACCAGCCTCACCCAACATGCGCCCCCAACTGGGCGTAGGTGGGCGAATACCCATGCCGATAAAGCTCAGCCCAGCCTCAGCGAGCACCGCGGTGGGAATGCCAGCGGCAAAGCCCCATAGAATCAGCGGCGCGATCTGGGGTAGAACATGGCGAAAAATAATCCGCCACTGGGGCACACCTAATGCATCGGCCGCCACGATATAGTCGCGTTCGCGCACAGAAAAAGTCATCCCGCGCACTAAGCGACAAGAGCCGACCCAACCAGTAATGACCAGGGCCAACATCAGGTTGGTCAAACTGGGCGAGAGCACCATCACCATAAAGAGCACGATCAGATACCAAGGCAGCGCCGAAAACATATCGATCAGGCGCGTAACCAACCAGTCGACGAAGCCGCCGCGATAGGCGGCAAAAAGCCCCAGTGGCACGCCGATCGCAAGCCCCACAATTTGCGTGACAACGCCGACAAGCAGCATCGGCCGCGTGGCATACATAATGCGCGTCGCCAGGTCACGGCCTAAATTATCGGTGCCCATCCAATGGGCGGCACTGGGTGTGGCTAAGGCATTGGCCGGCTCAATGGCCGAATAATCATAGGGTGTTAACCAGGGGGCAAAGAGGGCCACGAAGAGCGTCAAGAACGCCCAGGCAAGACCAAAGACGGCTAGTTTATTGCGGCGAAAGCGTGTCCACGCCCGCAACCAGTAATTCTGTTGCTTGACCTTGGTTGGCGCTGCTGCTATTGGCGCGGCCGCTACACTTGCTGTCATCTCCTCGCTCCTGCGACACGAATGCGCGGGTCGATCACCCCATAGAGAATATCGGTAATCAGATAGGTAGTCATAATAAGGACGGCCCAGAACATGGTGATCCCCAGCACCATCGGGTAGTCGCGATTGGTGCTAGAAAGTACAAACCAACGCCCTAGGCCTGGCAAGCCAAAGACGGCTTCGATAAAGATGGAGCCGGTCATCATGCCGGGGAACATGGGCAGAAACGACGTCACCAGCGGAATCAGTGCGTTGCGCAGTACATGGCGCGTCATAATCGACTGGCCACTCAGCCCTTTGGCCTTGGCCGTCCGCACATAGTCGGATTGGATGGCGTCCAGTACACATTGACGCGTCCAGCGTGCGACGCCACCAATCGCCGGCAGCCCATAGGCGACCACTGGTAAGATCAAGTGGCTTGGGCCGCCCCAGCCGCCGGAAGGCAACCAGCGCAACTTGGCGGCAAAGATGTAGACCAGGATAAAACCCATCACAAAGCTAGGGATGGTGCCGATCCCCACGGAAAAGAAGGTTACACTGTAGTCAAACCACGAATTAGGCCGAGCTGCCGCCATGATGCCAATCATCAGCCCAACCGAGATAGCCAAGGTGGCAGCCAGGCCACCGACCAGGGCACTGTAGGGCATGAGATCGCGGATGACAGCCGTTACTGATTTCTCTGGCGCCGAAAAAGGCGTGCCAAAATCTAACATAACGGCATTGCGTAACCAGACTAGA
>JBBRVA010000710.1:0-4603 GCA_038247295.1 Caldilineales bacterium
GGCGGTCTTTCGCCAGGTGGTGCCCACTATTTTGACCCATGCGCCAGATGCGCTGCTCGTGGTTGCCACCAATCCAGTTGATATTACCACCCATCTGACGGCACGCTTAGCCGCGCTGCACGGGGTCCCCAGTAGCCGCGTCATCGGCTCCGGCACGACATTGGACACCGCACGCTTTCGTACGCTGCTGGGTAGCCATTTGGGGGTCGATGCCCAACATGTCCACGCTTATGTGATCGGCGAACATGGCGATTCAGAAGTGCTGACCTGGTCGCTTGTCACGGTTGGCGGTCTGCCTTTAGATGCCTTTTGCCGGCAACAGGGCATTACCTTTGACGACAATGTGCGCCAACAGATCGATCATGGCGTGCGCCGGGCCGCCTATTCGATTATCGAGGGCAAAGGCGCCACCTATTATGGGATTGGCAGCGCGTTGGCGCGGATTGTGGATGTAATCTTGCGCGATCAACGCGCCATTCTAACCATCTGCACACCGCTCCCAGAGGTGCTTGGTGTGGCGGACGTGACGGTGGCATTGCCCCATCTGTTGGGCGGCGCCGGCGTGATCACCTTGTTGCCGCAGCCGTTGAATGACGAGGAGAAGACATTGCTGTACAGGAGTGCGCAGGTGGTCAAAGATGCGATTGCCAGTTTACCGCTAGAATGACACCGACCTTGGGTCTGACAAAGATAACACCCAACATGGCATTGCCGATCAAGGAGAAATGAAGAGAACATATGCCGGTAAAAGCTGAGCCATTGCCCCTAGCGCACCAAGAGCAGTTCGGACATAACAGTACAATACCCAAAGATAAATTGATGCTCTGGGCCGGCATTGGCTTTAGTGTGCTCTTTACGGGCCTGATTTGGCTGCTCGGCGCACGGCTGGCCACCATTCCGCACATGCCGGATAGCGGTGCGTCCTGGTACTATTGGCAATTACCCGAACAAACTTTGTGGGGCCAGGTGACAGCATGGGGTTTCTACCTGGGCCATCAATTTGCGATCTGGGGCTTGATCTACCAGGCACAGCGCCAAAAGTTGCGTTATCAGCACGGCTTGCATGGCTTAAACATCGCGGCCTTGGGTGTTAATGCGCTTTTTATCTTTTTACATCTGCTACAAACCCATGTTTGGTACGATGGGTTGGCGCAGGATGTATCGATCTGGAGCTCGCAGTGGTCGGTGATCCTGATGCTAGTGATCATTTTGATGATGGAAAATCCGCGGCGGGGACTCTTTTTTGGTCAAAAGGCACCGTTGGGCAAACGCGCAGTTGATTTTGTGCGTAAATATCACGGCTATATCTTCGCCTGGGGTGTCATCTACACCTTTTGGTACCATCCGATGGAGGCCACCAGCGGCCACCTGGTCGGCTTTTTTTATACCTTGCTGCTCATGTTGCAGGGTAGCCTCTTTTTTACGCGCGCCCACCTAAATAAGTGGTGGACCTTTAGCCTGGAAGCGCTGGTGTTGATCCACGGTACGCTCGTCGCGGTGATGAATGCCAATAACATGTGGCCCATGTTTGGCTTTGGTTTCGCCGGCATCCTGATCGTGACGCAACTGCATGGCCTCGGTCTGCCCCGCTGGGTGCGGGCAGTGATCATTACCCTCTATAGCGCCGCCGCGATCTGGGTTTACAGTGCGCGCGGCATCGAGAAAATTCATCAGATCACCTGGATCCCGATCACAGAGTATGTCGTTGTCTTCGTCCTGGCTGGCCTGGTTGGGCTAGGCATTTGGGTAGCCGGCAGAATCGGGACGCGTGCACAGCGCAGTTATTAGTCAGTGGTAATGAGTAATCCGCTTAACCGAATGGCATTGAAGCTGTTCAAACCCCTTCTTAC
Organism: Caldilineales bacterium; assembly: GCA_038247295.1. Taxonomy (GTDB): domain Bacteria; phylum Chloroflexota; class Anaerolineae; order Caldilineales; family Caldilineaceae; genus JAPLGZ01. The sequence continues at coordinate 1,851 of JBBRVA010000710.1, forward strand.
CCCCGATTACTGATAAAACTTGTGGCCAGGCGACGCTTGGCCACAAGTTTTGTAAGTCAACTGCAACAACACCCCAGCCATCCTTTTGCTATACTGGCGCCATACAGATACGACAGGTTATCGCTCTGCAAGCAGGATTGGGCGCAATTATGTTTTGTTCGACCATCATACCAACCATCGGTCGCGCCACATTGGCACGTACGGTAGAAAGCGTCTTAGCCCAATCGATTGGTGTGGGTGAAAGCGAAATTATTGTCGTCAATGATAGCGGGCAGCCATTGCCAGTCGCCCCGTGGCAGCAGGAACCCACGGTTCGGATCATTGCAACGCTGCAGCACGAACGGAGTGTAGCCCGCAACACAGGGGCCGCGCTGGCGCAGGGGTGCTATCTCCATTTTTTAGACGATGATGATTGGTTGTTGCCCGGCGCCTTGAAGAGCTTTGAAACGCTGGCGCAGCAGGCAAAACCGGCTGGCTGGCTCTATGGTGCATCGCAGTTGGTGGATCGCGCCGAGCGGCCCCTGATCCAGTTACAACACAACCTGGCCGGCAACGCCTTTGTCCAGGCGATGGCCGGTGAATGGATTCCACTCCAAGCCTCGTTGATCAAGGCAAACACCTTCTTTGCGGTGGGCGGCTTCAATCCGCTCATTGCCGGTCCAGAAGATATTGACTTGTTACGGCGCATTGCCTTGCATGCAGATCTGGCCGGTATGCCAACTGTGGTGGCCTGTATTGGCATGGGGCAAAGAAATAGCAGCACCGATCACGCTCGCCATGCCGAACGGAGCCGGTGGGCACGCGAGCAAATTTTGAATGCACCCCACGTCTTTGCCCGCTTACGCCGATCGGCAGCGAGCAGTGGGTGGCATGGACGTCTGGTTCGCATCTATCTGACATCGCTGCTCTGGAATCTCCAGCACAAAAATTTTGCGACCGCCGCCAGCCGAGCAGCCTATGCAGTTGCCGGGCTTGGCATTGCCGGCCGTCACGCATTTTCTAGCCAATTTTGGCAAGCGCTACGGCGTGGTTACGAAAGTGAAACTTTCCAACGCGGGTTGGCCGCGGTGCAGTAAATGACGAACGACAAACGACCTATGATTATACTGTCCATAGTACGCCGTACTAACGCCATTATTCAATAGAAGTAAGACTCAGGAGCATGCATGAAAAATTCACCCCGCGTTGCGATTGGCTTGCCCGTCTACAACGGTGAAAACTATCTACGCCATGCGCTGGATGGGATTCTGGCCCAGACGTACACAGATTTCGAGTTGATTATTTCAGACAACGCGTCTACCGATCGCACGCAAGAGATCTGCCTGGCGTATGCCGCGCGGGATGCCCGCATTCGGTACGAACGGGCTAACATAAATCTAGGGGCAGCCAAGAATTTCAATCGTGCCTTCGAACTGGCTAACAGTGAGTATTTTATGTGGGCAGCGCACGACGACATCATGGCCCCGGAGTTGCTGGCCCGCTGTGTCGAGGTGCTGGATCGCGACCCTTCGGTTGTGCTTTGTCACGCCCAGATCAAAATTATCGACGACCAAGGCCACGTGCTCACCGCCTACGACGATGCGCTCAAGCTGCATCGCGTCACTTGCAATCAGCCGCACGCGCGCTTTCGCGACTTGATCATGATTCCGCACTATTGTTTTGACAGCTATGGGCTGATTCGTTCAAGCGCGCTCACCATGCGCCCAATTTTTGAAGGCCATGTTAGCTCGGACCGCAACACGCTGGCCGAGTTGGGGTTGATTGGAAAATATCATCATGTGCCGGAGTATCTGTTTTTTGCCCGCGATCATCCGCGCCGCGCCTGGCCACTGTGGAAGTGGGTAGAACAGTTTGACACGGCACGTGTCAATCAAATTCCGTTGCCCCGCTGGAGTTTGCTCTGGGGCTATATGCGGTCGGTACGGCGTGTGCCGCTACCCTTGATCGAAGAACTGCATTGCTGGTTGTGGATTGGCGCCTGGATCCCGCGCAATGCCAGAGGGCTAGGCAAGGATTTGGTCGTGGCCGCGATGCTACTGGGCAAACGTGGGCTCAAGCAGATCACCCAAATTGGCCAAAAGCGCAGCAGGTTATCGCAATCATGGCGTTAAAAGTAGAGGAGTCGAATGTGCAGGATCTGAATAGGCGGGCGGCGAGCGGTTGTCGATTTTGTGGCGCAAGCTTGCATCACACGTTTGTTGATTTGGGCATGTCCCCGCTCTGCGAAAGCTACTTGAGCGCTGACGAATTGAATGCGATGGAGCCATTTTATCCGTTGCATGTCTATGTTTGTGAGCAATGCTTTTTGGTGCAGTTGGAAGAATACGTCAGCCCGGCGCATATTTTTACCGAATACGCCTACTTTTCTTCATATGCCGACACTTGGTTGCAACATGCACGAAGTTATACGGAGCTGATGACAAGCCGCTTTGGCCTAAACAGTTCAAGCCAGGTGGTGGAAGTTGCCAGCAACGACGGCTATCTGCTCCAATATTTTGTGGCGCAGGGTATTCCAGCGTTGGGCATTGAACCGGCGGCCAATGTGGCCAAGGTAGCAGTCGAAAAAGGCGTACCGACGCTGGTCGAGTTTTTTGGCGTGACTTGCGCGCAACGATTGGTCGCGGCTGGTCAGCAAGCTGATCTACTGCTGGGCAATAATGTGCTGGCGCAGGTACCCGATCTGAACGATTTTGTCGGCGGGTTGAAGATTCTCCTCAAACCTCACGGCGTGCTGACGCTGGAATTCCCGCACC
>JBBRVA010000711.1:0-4603 GCA_038247295.1 Caldilineales bacterium
GCTTTGGTAGCACACGCCTCTATTTTGGCGAAGAGACCGATCTGCACGTGGAGATCACCAATGCCAAGCCACTGCCGCTAGCCTGGTTGCGCGCCGATGATGTCGTGCCGGCCGCCACACCGATCCTCTCGCACCAGGTGGAGGATCAAGCGGGCGAGAGTCGCCAGTTGGTTAATGTGCTGGCGCTGCGCTGGTACGAACGCGTAACGCGCCGCTATCGCGTGCGGGCGGCGCAACGCGGGGCCTGGACCTTTGGCCCGGCCCAATTGCGTTCCGGCGATATGTTTGGTTTTAATATCGAGCGCGGCATCGTCGAGCAGACCGACACCGTGATCGTCTTTCCACGGATGGCGCCGCTGACGGCCTTTGGTTTGCCGGCGCGCCACCCTTTTGGCGATTTCCGCACGCGCCGCCGTTTGATCGAAGATCCGTTGCGCCTGATGGGTGTGCGTGATTATGTGCAAGGTGACAACTTTCGCCATGTGCATTGGAAAGCGACCGCACGCAGCCAAACTTTGCAAACCAAAGTCTTTGAACCATCTGCCCAACAGCCAGTGGCGATCTTTCTCAACATCAGCACCGCCGAGTACTATTATCAAGGCGTGGATTGGGCGATCAGCGAGTATGCGATTACCGCGGCCGCGTCGCTGGCGCGCCAGCTTTGGCAAGAAGGGCGGCCCGTAGGTTTGATCTGCAACGCCCATATGTTGGGCAGCAGTCGTCACATCCGGATTCCACCGCGCAACCATCCGAGCCAACTCGTGGAAATTCTCACCGCGCTGGCGCAGATCAACGAGGGGCGCGGGCGCTGGCCGCTGGAAAATTTGCTGCAGGTCGAAGCGCGTAGTCTGCCCTACGGCACGACAATTGTGGCGATCAGTGGGTTGTTGAACAAGCGCCTGGAGCAGACGTTGGTCGATCTGCAACGGCGCGAATACGGCGTGGTGTTGGTGGCGCTGGGCGATGCCCATCTGGCCGCCCCTTTGCCCAATATCCAATATCACCATATTGGAGGAAGCGAGCGCTGGCATGCATTGGAATCGTTGGAACTGGCTTGACGATGGCCTCTTGCCACTCTTGCTGGCAACCTTACGCTTTTGCTGGCTGTGGTTGTGCCTCGATCTGGTGCGTGCGGTCTTAACGCCATCGCACAGTGGCGCCCTCTTATCACCCGGTCTACTGATCGGCCTGCCGCTGGTCAGCTTGACATTGGCGCGCACCGTTGCCAATCGAGCCCCCGTCCCAGAACAGACCCGCAAGGCACAAGCGGATGAGATTGGGACTACGGCGCGCATTACCGTGGCGGTGGTGGGTCTGGTTGTGATCGTGGCCGCACTTTGGTGGCAATTTTATCGCACCGAATATACGCTCTTGAATTTCGATTGGGTCAAAGCGTTGGGTCAGGCGTTGATCCGGTGGGATGGGGATGAGTTGCCAGCACCGTGGCCAGTGCTCTTCGCGCTGATCTACCTGTGGCTGCGCGGCATGTTGGATGCCACACAGCCTGCCACACACGACGACATCTGGGGCGCGTTTGTCACCGGCTTGATCATGCTGGGGCTCTATTTGATTATCACTGCCACCAATAATATGCCGCTGGCCGCAGGTGCGATCAATCTGATCCTGCTCTTTTTTGGGGTAGGCATGGCGGCACTGGCCTTTTCCACGCTCAAGATCACCGCCGGTTTGGATCGTGCGTTGGGTTTGGGGCAACGCCGGCTATCCCAAACACCCGCGCTCAGTCGCTATTGGTTGATCAGCATTGCCACCACGGTGCTCTTGTTGCTGGGTTTGGGTGTGGGTCTCGCCCTGCTGGTCGCGCCCGAACAGGTAGCCGTTTTGGTCGCCCTGCTGAGTTCGGTGTTGAGCACAATTGGTAGCTGGATCGGTTCCGTACTTGCCATCATTGGCTATGTGCTCTTTGTGATCGCCTACTATGTGGCGCTCTTGCTGCGCCCCCTGGTGCAGTGGCTGATGAGCCTGTTGGCTGGGGAGCAGGAACCGCAACCTTTTAACGCACCCGAACCGCCACCGCCCGCCGAACTCGAGCCGATCGCCACTGCGGTGATACCAGACAGTTACCGCTGGATTGCGTTGGGGCTCCTGACATTGGCTGTGTTGGTGATCTTTGCCGTGGTGCTGCGTCGTATGCGGCGCACCCAAACCGAGGACGGCGACGAGGTGCGCGAATCGATCTTGACGACGGATCTGTTGCAAGATCAACTGGCGAAGCTCTGGCAAAGTCTCTTTGGTGGATTGGGCAACCGGCTGGCGGCCATTGGTCCCTATCTATCCCTGGCCGGCGAAACGGATACCCGGCGCATGATCCGGGCGGCCTATCAAGCGTTGTTGGCAACAACTACCGCCCAAGGCCAAACCCGAGCGCGCGGTCAGACGCCGCAGGAATATCAACATCAACTCGCCAACGCCATGCCGCCGGCCAGCGATCCGCTGACACGGCTTACAGAACGGTACAACCAAGCCCGCTACGCCGCCGAACCACCTTCGCAACAGGCGGCGGAAGAAGGTCAACAGGCGTGGGCCGCGGTGCAAGCTATGTTAGAGCCAAAGGAGCCGGAGGCAGGAGAAGCGAAGAAGGATTAAAGCGACCCACAGATTGGCAGGATGATCGTGATGGATTATGCGCGGTGCAGGTGGCGAATGCCCGCTCCACCCACCACAATGACCTCGCTTGCCATGTCGAGAAAGAGGCCATGTTCAACGATGCCGACCCGGCGATTAAGCCGGTCGGCTAGTGCATACGGATCGGCAATCGGGCCGAAATTGCAATCGAGGATCAGATTGCCCTGGTCGGTTTTAAAAATTGCCCCATCGCGCTGGCGCAAGGTGACAGCCGCGCCGAGCGATGCCAAATAGTTGGCCTGCGTGCGCCAGCCAAACGCAATCACCTCAACCGGCAATGCCCAGCGCGTGCCCAAGGTGGGCACCAGCTTGGACTCATCGACAATGATCAGAACACGCCGGCTGGCCTGGGCGACGATCTTTTCGCGTAAAAGCGCGCCGCCGCCGCCTTTGATCACATTCAAGCGCGGATCAACCTCATCGGCGCCGTCAATCGTCAAGTCAACCACCGGGTGATCTTCCAATGTGGTGAGCGGAATATTCAAGCGCTGCGCTTCCTGCTCCGTCTGCTGTGAAGTTGGCACGCCGAGAATATCGTGCAACTCGCCTGCGCGCAACAGTTCGGCCAGTCGACGCACTGCCAGGGTCGCCGTACTGCCCGACCCCAACCCCACGACCATGCCGGATTCGACGGCGAGCACAGCTCGATCCGCCGCTTGCTGCTTGAGTTCGTTGCTATTTACACTCGTCATAGTTGCACTTCCACTGGCCTAGTACACTTGGGCGTAAGTAAGACAGTGAATCAGTAGGACAGTAGAACAGTGTTTGTACTGTCTCACTGTCCTACTGATTCACCGGAGAATAGTATGGTTATTTCCGCCCAAGTGTACTAGCCTTCGTCGGCGCTGGCCTGGGCAATGGCGACGGCGGCCTGAGGACCTTCCAACGCGATTAGTAGCAGCAAGGTACCCTCAATGCTATGCACAGTCTGCCAAATGCCCCGCCTGGCCCCAGCTTGCCACAAATTAACGAGGAATGTTTCCAGTACCTTGCGCACCTCACCATCGCTTTGTAGCGTTGGGTGAGCAGTCAATTGTTGGGCAAGGAGGGTGGCTACCTCTGCCACGCGCACGGCATGCTTATGGCCGTTGAGTTTGCTCAAAACGGTTTGCAGATCGGGTAATAGCGTCCACGCGGGCTGATATTTGCCCGCCGCCAGCAATGGCTGGAGCAGCCCCTGTACAGTAAAGTTGATCAGCGCTTCGCCATCCAGCAAGCGCGGCGCCCAGGTGGAGAGCTCAGTAAAAATCGCCTGCACTTCTTTCGGCGCCCGATTCAACTGGAGCAACGCCTGCAAACGCAAACTTTGATTGCGCAGGGTATCGTCGTCTAATGGTTTGCCGCGCCAGGTGCGGAGTTGCTGCAAGAAACTGAGCTCGGTTGTGCGCCAGCGGTCCAGCAATTGCAACGCCTTTTCCGGCTCGTGCGCGTTCAAATAGATGTCGGCCAGTCCCCAGATCAAGGCCCGTTCCGGATTACGCCCTTCTTGCATATTTGCCCAAGCCAGGGCTTTGTCGATCTGCTCGGCCGCCAATTGGCTTTCGCCTACCGCCAACAGACCGCGCACCAACGCCAGCGTCCCTTCGCTGCGGGTCGGATCGTTGGGGGCAATGTGATGAATAACCTCCACCGCATATTGAATGGCGCCCAACTCGAGCAGGGCGGTTGCTGCGCCAGCGGCCGTCCAGCCATCGCTGCGTACGCCCAGCCAGGCAAGTTGCTTCGCCAATGCCATACGGTGTTCCCGTGTGATCTGCGCCAGCGGCATGGCGGCAACCGCCTCTTGCATGGTGTAGACCTGAAAGTCGATGTCAGGATTCGCTTTGGGTCGTTTTACCTGGCGTAAGAGCGTCGCCTCGCTTTGGCGGGTCAGGCCACTGTCGCGGCGAGCCGCCAGCAAATTAGCAATGGTCGTCAACTGGGCGAGGACATCTTCGATCAAACCGGCCTGGGCCAACAC
>JBBRVA010000712.1:0-4599 GCA_038247295.1 Caldilineales bacterium
CACCAGACGCTGATAGATACCTTGGGTGACGACAATAATTTGGCGCGCCCGTGCATAACAACGCTCTTCCAGCCACGCCGCCAGACGAATGGCGCGGGGATTTTTTAACTCACCCAGCGCCACGGCCGATTCCGGCCAGAGATCGCGCACCTCAAAAATCAACGGGATGCGGCGCAAAAGGCTGATAATCAGCGCCGCGCCGCCTACGAATAGGGGGGGCGAGGTGGCGTAGAGCGCATCAAACCTGCCACGCGCCAGAAAAAGCCCAGCCAGCGCTGCCATCACCATATAGCTCAGATAAAAGGCCATGCGGCTGCGAAAATCCTTCACCGGCGACGCTTTTACCCACACCCGGATCACGTCGATGCCATCGAGCGTAGCGCGTTCATATAGCTTCCCACGGTACGCAGGCGGGATGATGCCATGCGGATGATTGGGGACTTCGGCGATCATTGTCACTTGATGGCCGGCCTGTACAAGCCCGCGCGCCATTTCGTGAGCGCGGGTTTGGGTGGCGCCCACTTCGGGCGGAAAGTATTGGGAGAGATAGAGAATGCGCATGGTGAATGGTTAATACTTAACAGTTATGATTGATGAAGGGCCGTCGGTGAATCTTTATTTTTCAAGTGCCGCCAGAAGTTGAGTATGGCGTGCTTCTAATGAAAACTCATCAATAATCCGCTGGCGACACTGCTGGCGGGTGGCTGGATCGGCCGCCAATGCCTGGCGTATGGCCTGGACGGTCGCTTCGATATCGCCATAAGGAACCACAAAGCCAGTTTCACCCACCACTTCTGGCAGTGCGCCGCGGTCGGTTACGACGGGTATGCAGCCACAAAGCATCGCTTCGGCTACAGCCAACCCGAATGATTCGTAGGCCGACAATTGCGCATAAACCCCGGCAGATGCCATACAGTGGACCAAATCGTCGCCAAATAGACCTTGGACAAACGTTACATTGGCCGGCGCCATTGCGCGGAGTTCATCGATAGCATTATCGCGCCACGGCCCGACCAGGGTGAACGGGATGTCGGGCAGTTGTTTGGCGGTCTCAACAAAAAGCGCCAAGCCTTTGCGGCGCATACTCTCTTGATTGACCATAGCAACAGTTAGCACACCTTGGCGTTTTATCGTGCTATCCAACAGTGCAAAGGTGTTGGCGTCCAGGCCGTGATAGATGACCTGGAGTTTGTCTGGGGCAACGTGCGCATTTTTCAACGCCTCGCGGGCAGAAAAATTGGATACCGCCAAGACTTGATGTGCCCATTTGAAGGCAAGTAGGCCCATCCAGCGCCGAATGCCACCGCGCAGCCCCCCATAGTGCAGCCCTGGCTCGTTGGCTACATCGTAGCCGCTAGCAATAATCACCCGCTTACGACCCAACAGCAGCGCCGGCAAGAAGGCAAAAAAGGCATGATAACTACCAAACCAGGCGACAATCACATCGGCCCAGATCGCCCCGCGGACAGCCTGGCTAAAAGCGCGCACAAAATCCAACCCATGCATGCGCCGCCAATGTAATTCTTGCACACGATGGGTTGTAGACAAAATAGCGCGGTCAATTTGTACAAACGTCGTTGGACTGTTGTAAACGAGTAAAACGTTCAGGCGGCATTCTCCTGGTTATCCGTTGATAGCGGACAACCCCATTTGCTGCATACGGGCTGGGGTGATAAAGAGATAATTTAGATTTTCATAGGTCGAATCGCCCTCGATCTGTTCTTTGCGAATCAAACCCGCTTCGGTAATTAAGAAGTATTGATAATCGGTTGGATCCAGCACCGCGTGTAATCTCTGCTCGGTTTGGCCGTGTAAAACCTCACAGATAATGGCTGGGCCGTGCGTGGTCAAAATTTTCTGGGCGCCCGCCAAGACCAAGGGTTCGGTGCTCTCGGTGTCAATTTTTATCAGATCGATGCTGGCTTCGCGGTGTTGAGCAAAATAGGCATCAAGCGTGACGGCCGGTCGATCCAATTCCAGCACCGCTTTGCGAAAACCAGACAGGGTAGAAGCGCTGGTCGGGAGCATGGCTGCATCTGGGATATAAAGCTTGATCGAGCCATCATAATTGGTTACGGCACTCTCGTTAATCGTTACCTGGCTTAACCCATTCTGTTCAACATTGCGCCGCAAGTATTTGTTGATCGTCGGCACCGGCTCAAAGGCATGAATGTGGCGCGCTCGATCACTGCCACCAGCCACTACTGTATAAAATCCCGTATTGGCGCCAATATCCACAAAACAATGTGTCTTGGCGAGCAGCGTGCGGAACAGATTGTATGTGCTAGGCTCAAAGGCTGGTAACCCTTGCCAATACAAGCGCGTCGCAATTGTGTCCTCACCATCTGTGTAGAAATAGACACTCTGTCCATTCCAAAGTGGCAATTCAACGCGACCCACAACCGGGAAACGATTTAATTGCACGGGCGGAATCCGGGCCCGAATGCTGCCGATCGACAAGATTGCGCGCAAACCGCGATTGATCTGTGGCTGCGTCAAGATCGTTTTACTGATCCGCTTTAAAGCTGCGGGCATAAGGTTACCTTTTTTAGCCGATTGAATTAAAAATTTGAGTCAGTTTAATCTATTTACCAGATCCTGCTTCAAGTTGCGCCACCATTTGCAATAACGCAGCAGCACGATGCGACCAGGAATGGGCGTTTTGAATCGCCTGATAGCCATTGTTGCCTAGCTGCTGCGCCAAGACTGAGTCTTCCAGCAAGCGCAGAATGCCATCGGCCAGGGCTGCTGTCTGATCCGCAACGACTAGGCCAGATTGCATTTCTTGTACCAGGGCGGCTGTGTCGCGGCAGGCCGTCACGACTAATGGCAGGCCAAACGCCATATAATCGAAGAGTTTGACGGGCACGGCCAGATCGTTGTATTCGTTGATCCGCAATGGCACCACAGCCACGGTTGCGGTGCGCATGACCGTGGGCAGTTCGTGAAAAGCACGCCGTTCGACGGTTAACCAGGACGCGTGGCGCGCTGGGTGTTGGTCAAGATAGGTCGCGTCGCCGCTAATAAAGTGACACCGGGCCGTTGGACAGCGTGCCACGACCTGCTGCATGGCATCCAGCAATAGATCGCTGCCATAGCGATAATTGGCGCCACCCACATAAACGACGGTGGGCGTATCCCAGTTCAGTGTGGCAGGTTCCAGACCAGCCGGCCCGCCGGGGGGCAGAATAGTCACCGGTTTGCTGGTAGGAAAATAGTTGGCCAACCCCCGCGACGGAAAGAGCAAACGATCGGCCACGCGCAAATACGTCGCAATCGAGCGCCGCCAACCCCAGTCCAGCAAGGCAGTCTTGACCCCGACACGCGGGTAGAGCGCGGGGAAATATTGGTAGGCATCTGGAATAAAAATAAGGATCGGAATACCAGCCGCACGGGCGAGCGTCAGAAAGCCCAAATCTAACTCGGTGGCCGTAGAGGTAGAGGCTTCTACATAGATCGCGCGCGTCTTGCCCAAACCGCCGTCGGCCAGATAGCGCAGCAGCGCCTTACGCCGGGTCGGTCGGTCGCCATCAATCAGCCGGGTGGGTGCTTGGGCCAATAAGGCACGGTGTAAATTATAAATCCGTACCGCACGGGCGCGGTCGGGCCGTGAGGCGTCGAACATACCCAGGAGCACGAGTTCTTGCGCGGTTTGCTTCATGCGGACAAATTCACCTGATAAAGCTCGATCCAGCGCATTGCGTTGAGCCAGCGCCAAATCTTGCGGTCGAAGGGACGCGCACCAGTGACTACCATCGCCCATTCTTTAGCCGCTGCCGTCGGATTGATGGCCGCGATCCCTAATTGGGCTGCTCCTTGCAGCGTTGCATCGACCCAAGGCTTTAATGTATTCAACCAGCGCTGCTCGGGTGTCGCAAAGCCGATCTTGTCTTTGCGATCCAGGATGGCATCCGGCACCAGGTTGCGCATTGCACGCCGTAAGACAGCTTTCGATGTGCCTTGCTCGCTGATCAAATACGCTTCTGGCAAGGAGAGCACAAATTGTACCAATGCTGGGGTTAGAAAAGGCACGCGGCTCTCGATCGAGTGCGACATCGAGTTGCGATCTTCATAACGCAAGAGCATGGGCAGGCTGCTGTGGACCAACGATTCATGCAATGCATGGCGCAAACCCTGGCCTGTACCGTTAGGCTGCGGCGGTTGTGCAAAAGAAACCGCATGGCTGCGAAACCAGGCTTGGTTCAGCCAATCTGGCATCAATTCTTTGCCCGCCATTTGGCGAAAAGGCGCTTGCCAACGGGGTGGTAAAATAGCGCGGGCAACGCCTTCCAGCAGGGATCGTTTGGTAGAGCCGGGCAGACGCGCCGTGTTATCAAAAAGCCGCTGGGCCGCCGTCCACTGACCGCGCCGGATCAACCCAGCAAGATGCACACCGACATACGGTCGATAGCCGGCCAACATCTCATCGGCGCCTTGACCGTCCAACATTACCTTGATGCCCGCCGTTCCCGCCAACTGGAAGACCCGCTGTTGCGCATAAATGCTGGTGCTGCCAAAGGGCTCTTCCTGAAGCGTGACCAGTTGATCCAGATCGGCAAGCAACTCTGCGGCGCTTGGCTGTATTTTGTGGACAACAGA
>JBBRVA010000713.1:0-4595 GCA_038247295.1 Caldilineales bacterium
CCGGCGCTGAGCAAAAAGTTCGCCCATGTAACCGGTAAAGTCTTCCATCAAACGTTTGGCTTTTTGCGCCTTTTGGGTGTTGCGCAGCACGTTGACCGAAGGGGTGACAAAGGCTTGCGACCACTGGCGAAAACGCCCTTGATCGCGCAAAGGAATGCCCAACAAATCAGCGATCACGTTAATGGGCAAGGGATAAGCGAAGTCATCGATCAAATCCATGGCGCCGCGCGCCTGTACCTTGTCCACCAATCCATCGGCCATGCTTTGAATGCGCTCGGCCATACGATTGACCACCGTTGCCGTGAAGGCTTTGCTCACCAGGCTACGCAACCGTGTATGGTCAGGCGGATCCAGGTTGAGCATGTGATTACTGAGCAAATGGATTAATTCCGGTGTGGGTGGCAGGGCCGCGCGCTCCGCTGGCGTCATCGTCTGCTGCACGTTTTTGACGAAGCGGGTGTGGTCGCGCAGAATAGCAGCCACATCGGCATAACGGGTGACAAACCAGATCGCCTTGCCATCGGCATTAACGCGCCGGCACAGCGGTTGTTCGCTGCGCAACGCTTTGTAGGTAGGATAGGGGTCGGCCTTAAATGCGGGGCCAAAGAGGTCATATTGCATATTTAACCGCCGGTCGTGTAGACATCATCCTGCGGTGCTTCAGACCTACCATACTTGCAGCCAAATCAACACGCCTATTGTGTACGAGACCCAATTGAGAAATCCACTAAATACCCAACTTCTCCATAGGCTACATTGTAAGCAATATGCATATGCAATGCCTTCAATTATCACAATTACCAACTCACTTATTAATAACCGCAACGAAGCTTCGCCAGGCAACATTGGTAATATATACCAAAAAATCGTATGGGTTACCAAATTAACCGCCAATACGACGCTGGCGACAGCTTTGATGTTCTGACGCCATCTTCCGGTAAAGCGGGCAACTATCATCGCCCCACAACTTTCTGACAGCAAAGTAACGCCTAACGCGATGATATGGATTCTGGCGGCGGATAATAACATTTAGGATTTCATAGTCAATACGTTAAGGCTTTGTTGGTTCTAAAGGGGACTCTAGGTTGGTCACTTCTGTTATGCAAAGTAATGCCTCGTCCTCTGGTGTGTTTGGATCATCATGAAATCCAGTCGTCTCGTCATGTTGACAGATTCCAGAAGCGGCATAACAACCGAGTCCTGTCATTGTACATTTGTCACCTGGCGCTTTGCCCATACAAAATGCATTGGGACCTGGTGAATTCCCCATCGATAAAAGTAACAATAGCGTCATTATTGCGATAAATATACTTTTCTTCGTCACCGGTTCTGCCTCCCCAAAATTGCCTTTAATTTGTCGATTGCTCATCCTTCATCCAAATAATTCATCTCTGGCCGCAACGCCCAGCGGTATTGATCGCGCGGCTGGGTCTGCTGCGCCCAGGCTTTTAAGACATGATTGTCGGCGCGTTTGGTCGCCATCTTGTACGCAATCGCCATCGGATCCCACTCGTCGAGCAGACGAGCGAGCAATGCCTGTCGGATCGCCTGACAGGCGGGGTCTTGCCCTCGATCCACTGTTTCGCCCGGATCGTCGGCCAGGTTGAACAGTTGCGGTGGCAGGCCGTGATAATAGACAAGCTTCCAATCGTCCTGGCGGATCATGCGCTGATAAGTCTTACCACCATCGATACTGGGCGGCACATACTCATCGGCACAATATTCGGAAAAAGCGACGTCCTCCCAGTTCGGTGCGGGGCGCACAGCGGAGATCAGGCCTAGCAAGCTGCGGCCAGCGGCATTGGGCAAGGCAGGGGCGTTCAAGGCGTCGAGCAACGTAGCGTTGACATCCAGCGCACTGACTACTCGTTTGTTCTGTTGCCCCGGCGGAATCACGCCCGGCCAGGCTATGATCAGCGGCACTTTGACCGATTCCTCGTAAAAGACATGTTTCCACCACAGCCCATGTTCACCCTGCATATCGCCGTGGTCAGACGTGTAGACGATCAGCGTGTTCTCGGCCAGCTCATTGGCGTGTAAAGCCTGCAAGATCTCTCCCACCAGCAGATCCACGCGCTGGACGAGGCCATAGTAGGCGGCGCGGGCACGCAAAATCTCCGCCTCTGTCACCTCTTCGATACCGGTATGTGTACGCCAGGCGCGCAGAAAGGGGTGTTGCACAGTATCAAAAGGCGCCGGTTTCTGCGGTAAAGTCATCCGATCACGATAGCGTTCGTAATCAACGCGGCGGGCCACATACGGCGGATGAGGCAGCATAAAACCAACGGTGATGCTAAACGGATCCACTTGACCATTGGCCCGTTTCTGCACGCCCAATTGGTTCAACATATCAACGGTTGCCGCCGTCACATACTCATCGTGCACCTGATAGGCCATTTGCCCAGCGCCGGAGCGCTGTAAGCTGATCCGCTCCGGCCCGGCGGTGCCATCCAGCACGCCGCGCGCCACCGAACTGCCGCCAATGTGATTAGGGCTGTGGTCACCAACCAGCCGTTCGGCGTAACCATGCAGTTGATCGGGCCCAACCGCGTGCATGCGGCCGATCAACACGGGGCGATAGCCGGCAGCGCCCATCGCGTGCGCCAACGTGGGGATACCCGAATCCAGAATGTGGCTGTTGGTCCACACTTCGTTTTGATAGGGATGGCGGCCGGTGAGCATGGCCATGCGCGACGGCACGCAGATCGGCGACGGACAATAGACATTGTCAAAACGCACGCCATCCGCCGCCAGCTGGTCCAGATTGGGCGTCGCCACCAGCAGATCCCCATAGCAGCCGGTGACGAAAGGATTATGCTGGTCGGTGTGAATATAGAGCAAGTTGGGACGAGACATGGTTTGTTAGCCTATTTTCAGGCACTTTTGGTACGCCATTAATAACATACAAAGGGCTTACGCAGCTACCCGGGAACGCGCCCAGGGGGCACCCGATCCTGCCGGCCTGCCGCCAGAGATGGCGCGGGTACCCTCTGGGTGCCCGGTGCGTAAGCAACTGTCTGCGACAACGCAACAACAGTTCCACGGAGCACAGGGAGAATCCACAGAGAATACGGGACATTTCGCCGAGACGCTCTGTGTACTCCGTGGAACTATTTTGGTCTTGGTTTGGCCAGAAACGGGATTAGAAACAGACACACCTAATCCCGTTTCCCGCATCCCGTTTTCTGTTTTCTACGAACAGAGCAAGATCTTCGCCACCGGCCCCGGATTGTTGAGCAGGCGCTCGAACATGGCACCGCCTTCGGCCAAAGGTGCTTTGACCAGCCACGGGTCGATCTCGATTCGCCCGGCAGCCAGCCAATCGAAGGCGTCTTGAAAGTCTACCGGCGTGTAGGCAAAGCTGCCTTGGAGGTTGATTTCGTTGCGGATGATGTAATTGGCCGGCACGCTGCTCTCTTCGTGGTGCAGACCGGTGAAGATCACCTTGCCGCCCGGCATGACGGAATTGATGCATTCGCCGCGCGTGGCCGTGGCGCCCACGGCATCGATCGCCATGTCGACGCCCGCGCCATGCGTGGCGCTGCGCACAGTTTCTACCACAGTTTGTTCAAGTGGATTTAAAATATGGACACCAAAGTGACCGCCAATCGTGCGTCGATCCGCATCGGTGTCGGTGGCGTAAATTTCCTTTACGCCAAAGGCCTTCACCACTTGCAGCACAAGTAACCCAATCGGCCCCAGCCCGGTAATCAGCACGCTGTCGGTGGCCGTACAGCCAGAAAGTTTGACGGCGCGCAAGGCACAAGCCATCGGCTCAGTCAAGGCAGCGTGTTCCAGGCTCATCCCCGCGGGCAAGGCAAAGACGTTGGCGGCCGGCGCGCTGATCAATTGCGCATAGCTGCCGGGCCGGTGGATGCCGAGGATGTTACGCGGCAGGGTCAAATTGTGGCGGCCCTTGAGCGCCGCCGGTGACCAGGGATCGCTGATCAATGGGTTGACGGTGACGCGTTGACCCACGGCTAGCCCCGGCTTCACCTGTGTGGCCCCTTCGCCCAAAGCGACAATCTCGCCCGAAAATTCATGGCCCATAATCAGCGGCGGCACGCGTAGCGAGTTATGGCCCAGATAACCACCTAATTCCGAGCCACAAATGCCAGAGTAGGTCACCTTGATCAACACTTCCTGGGGTGCCGGTTGTGGATCGGCCACTTCGCGCAGATTCATCTGGCGCGGGCCTTCCCAAACTAATGCTTGCATTTCAAACATCCTTTCCGATTCGTTTTGTCACCCCTAAAGCAGGGGATCTTTAAAATCTAACTGCATTGTATGCGTTTCGATCAATTTGATCAAACCTGGTAAGGGCGCTCGCCTATGCGTCTTAAATTTAGCCCATTGCCACTGGTGCACACCTGTATCCATTTTCTATCCATGCTGGCAGATCGGTCTGCTGTGCGTTATACTAGGTATCATCCAGTCGCAGTAGTGGTTAAAGGAAATAATGACGATAGAGCCTGATTCATCAACACCCATCCCACCCGACAACGGGTTGACGCCGCTCCTGGCGAAGGTCGCCTTGATCCCGATCCAGGTTACCGTTGGTGATCATAGCTGGCAGCTCACCGTAGTGCCCGATC
>JBBRVA010000714.1:0-4581 GCA_038247295.1 Caldilineales bacterium
ATCGACATCCTGATCGAAGGAAGGGTCAGGATTAACTCGCAGCATGCCGCTTGTCCCACTCGGCGAACATTTCTTCCACCGTATCATAAACGGGGCCATTGTTATTCATGCTACTTTCGATTGCCTTTAACAGTCGAGCGTTTGGTTGTTTGGCTGTGATGGTAAAAGGAATGTCATCGGCGTTAATCGTCTGTTGCAAAAAGATACGAATTGCATCGGCCATACTCAGCCCGGCGCGTTTAAAGATTTTTTCAGCTTGCTCTTTTTGCTCCGGTTGGACTTTGGATTGAACGAGAACACTTTCGGCCATCTTATGTACTCCTTACATGGTTGATCGTTTACTCCAGTATGAATTGTACATACAGACAGGTGGATTGTCAACCATGAATTTTGATCGGGTGTAAGCAAGAGTTGTCCACTAACCTAGCCTAAAGGGACTAATGTCGGCAAGGTGAAGGCGCTTTGCGCTTCGCACCACCCGATAGTGGTCCTAAGTGGCCTCGATAGGTGGTGATGGTGGCTTTGGTGAAACGGCGTGATTGGCTGTCAAGCTTGAAGAGACTATACGCGGCTCAATTTTATGGGGTTGTGACTTTGGCATAGAAAACCCCTTGTCATTGTGGTGATTAACCACGGCGAAATGTTCCATCAACAGCCGATGAATAAAGATGTAGCCACCGCCGACTTTGCAGATGTCGTCAGCTGAGTAGCCAAGAAAGCAGGCACCATCCTTTCGTGTTTGAACAATGCAATGCTATTATTTGCTCATACCTCTAAGTTTAGCCAACTTGTAATACTGCTTCAATTTTCTTGCCTTCCTAAGTAAAATTCCTCTGACCGGCGGTGGTTATGCTGTTACTTCTTCTTCATACAATGCTTCTTGATACAACGGTTTTATGTCAAAGCGTTCTGCTTTATCTTTCACTTGTGCCAGGTCATAAATAGTCTGTAGATTCAGCCAGCTTTCAGGAGTTCTACCGAACGCCTTAGATAAGCGATACGCCATCTCAGGCGATATACCGTTGTGCCCGTTGATTAGCTCGGATAGTGAGATCCGACTAACACCTAACGCCTGGGCTGTACCTGTGACGGTCAAATTAAGTGGTTCAAGATAAAATTCTCTGATCAATTTGCCTGGGTGGATCGGGTCGTGCATCTGCATTATTCTTCTCCTAATTTCTAGTGGTAATCGACTACATCAATTTCGTATGCGCTTCCCGCTTCAAAGCGGAAAACAACTCTATAATTTCCGTCTAAACGTAAGGACCATCTATTATCGAATTTTGGTTCAAGCTGATGTAACCGTAAGCCTGGTATGTCCATATCAGATATGATTACAGCAGCGTCCAAAAACTGTAAAATGCCCTTTAATCGCTTTGTATAAGACTGTTGTAAGCCTTTACTTATACCCTTCAAGTAAAACGCTTCTAAACCTTTGTGCTTAAACGTGATAATCATATCCGCTTTCATTTGTGCGAGTACAGAAATTATACTCTAATTGTAAACCGTATGTTATCAATTGTCAATCATGAGTTTTTAATGGGTGCATTTCAGTTTTTGGGCGAGTTTTTTTTCCGCTAATGGTGGCTTGCCAAATCTACCACTGGCCTGTCGGATTCGGCAAGCCGGCACAAGCAAGTTTTCCCAAAATCTGAAATGCACCCTTTTTAATGGATTTAGGGTATAGACCACATATTTATACCCTAAAATTTTATTCTGCCAGGTCTACACGCTGCCCGCGGCTCAAACCTTGTAGACGCGTCTAGACTTGCTCATAGGTGGCGCGATCAATGATGGCTGGGTGCGTCCCCTGGTCGCTTTCTGTGCCATCCCATTGACCGATACCAGCGTAGGAGCCATTCGCCAGGATGTGCTTTACACCGTTGACAAACCATCCACCCTTGCCGGTGACCGTGGGCGTGCCGAGATTATTTAGGTGGCGCACAATGCCGTTCAACGATTCGCCAGCGTTGAATAAATTGAATATCGACTGTACCACGTCTGCCTGGTCAGCGTTGACGAGAAACTTGTGATCGACGTAGCTATACCCAAATGGCACACGTCCACCATTGTAATCACCTGACTTTGCTTTTTGCCCCTTACCAGATATTAGGCGTTTCGGTGGCACGCACACCGGTGTCAAGCAGGAAAAGCACAATAGCTTCATCCCGTTCGGTCTCACAGGCTTTCAGCAATTTCGTTGCATCATCGGTGGTTAACGAAGGTAAAATGCGTTGGGCGATTTTGGGCATGGAAACCTTTTTCATAGGCGATTCGGGTAACAGATCTTCGCGCACGCAAAAATTGAAGAACGTCTTGGTAGCACGGGCGACACCGTTTATAGTGTGGTCGGCTAAGTTACGATCCTGTAGTGAACCAAATAGGTACGTAGCACAGACGGCGTAACGTCGGTAAGCAGGGTGACGCCGTGCGTCGCAGCCCACCTGAAAAATGGTTCTAAGCGGTCGCTATAGGTGGTAGCGGTGGCTGCGGTAAGACGGCGTGAACGGTTATCTAACTGGAAGAGTTCGTACGCGGCTGCAATGGTGTGCTGTCGTTTCTGCGGCACAGAAAAAACCCCTAGATATTGTGGTTAGTCGCCACAACATCTAGGGGTTCGGCTGAACAAAAACTACTACAGCTTGCGGAAGAATGAGCCCCCTGGGACTCGAACCCAGAACCCACGGCTTAAAAGGCCGTTGCTCTACCATTGAGCTAGAGGCCCACAAGTTAGCCAATCATATCATAGACCTGGGATTCAAGCAAAAATCGTATGCTTTGGCGAGTGGTGGGTTATCGATCAGGCAAGCGGCGTCCACTGGAGCAACAAAGGGGCATCCTCCGGCCAGAGCAGCGCCAGCACGAGCAGGAGCAGAAATAAAAGCAGCAAAACAGCCAGCTTCCAACGGTCTAGCCGCGAGTCGAAGTAAGGGGGAGGTCGATCCGGATCGAGGCTCATCGGCGCACGCTCGCATTGCGCTGCTTGACATTGGCCAGCCGCACGGCCTGCTCAATCCAACGGTCAAAGTCAAATTCGTTGCCAATCGCCGGCGTGGGCAAAATTTCCGCCAGTTCGCTGGGCAGCGCGGCCGCCAGATGCTCATAGGTGCAGATGCCGGCTTTGTACAACACATCGGCATAGGAGGGGCCGATGCCGTCGATGCGTGTCAGATCATCGGGCATGGGTCCGTCGTACGTGGCATTTTCCCGTTTATGTTTGATCGTTAATTCCTGGGCGCGCACTTTCCATTCCTCGGGGCGGGCGTTTGGTTTCGCTTTGGTCACAGTGCGCAAGGTCTCGGCATCGCTGTCGGCCACTTGTTGCCAGGTGTAGATGCCGGCGGCATACAAGCGCCGCTTATAAGCTTCGCCAATGCCCTGGATCCGTGTCAGGTCGTCTGGATGGCCATGCACCGGCGGCAGCGCATTGTAGGCCGGTCCTACCGGTGCGGGCGAAATTGCCGCTGGCTCGGTTGCCACGAACGGCACCGGCGCCATGCGCGGCGGGGTGGGCACCGAGATACCGGGCATTACAAAAGCCTTGGCGCCAGGTGATGAGGTTGCTGGCGCCGCCGGTGTTGGCTCTGGAACCGCGGGCAGCGGCGCCGGTGTCAAGTCGTCAACATCCGTGGACACGGCGCGTGGCGTCGAAAGCGGCGGCGGAGCAGATGCCCTTGGCGTCTGAAAATCGACAGCGGGTGCTGGCTGGACCAGAGGGACCGTTTGCCGATAAGCTGTCGCCGGCTCGCGTTCGCTCTCGAGCAGCACGCCCGAACTCTGATAGACGGGCGCCTCCCAGGGCATGCGGGGCTCGTCGACAGAGTCCAACGCGACATCGACCGTTTCTGTTGCCTGCCATGCACTGGTAACATCCTGTTGGTAACGCAGCGTTTGGCGGGCGCGCAGGCGAAACTGGCGAAAATAGAGCCATTCCCAGAGCGTGGAGGTTGTAAAGCCAAGCACAAAACCGGCCAGCACATACCACACGAGGCGTATTTGCAGGGGTTCCCAATTTTCCACGTCTACTCCTCTGTCGTGCGTCAATCCCAGGGTTACAATCAGGAGAGTAATCAGTCAGCCACTGCTGCTATCATACACTTTACGCTCTTTGGTGTCAATGTGCATGAGGATTGGCGGGGTTTCTTCACCCAACGACCAAAGCGTCTACTCGCTTGAAGCTTGCCGCCGTTGGCGGGCAACCTCAAAGAGGATAATTGCGCCCGCCACCGCGGCATTCAACGATTCCACCTGGCCCTGCATCGGGATTTGGATCGGGGTGGCCACGGCGCGGGCCGCCGCGCCCGCGCCTTCGGCTTCGCCACCCACGACCAGCGCCACCGGGGGCCGCCAATCGACCTGATCGTAGGCCAGGCTGGCTCGCCCTTCGGCCACGTAGATCTGCTGAGTGGGGGCAAGCCATTGCTGGACAGCCACCCAGTCTGGACAAGTGCGCAGCGGCAGGCGAAAATGGGCGCCCATCCCGGCGCGGACCACCTTGTCGTGGTAGGGATCAACTGTTTCCGGCCCAAAAAGGACCAGTTCGACACCGGCGGCTTCGGCGCTGCGCACTAAAGCACCCGC
>JBBRVA010000715.1:0-4581 GCA_038247295.1 Caldilineales bacterium
CCGCTTCGCTGAAGAGCACAGGAAAGCCAAATTTGTCGCGCCAGATCTTCAGCGCGGCTTCGGTATCCGGCACAACAATCGCCAGATGGTCAAGTCCGTTAAACATAGGATTCTCCTTTAAAAAATTTGTTCGATAAAGAACAGGTACACAGAGAACGTCGCTGCGCACCTGTTGTTATTCAACCATTAACACACCTTTGTGAACCGCCCCCGGGTCGGCGGCGAGGCGGGCAAAGACGGCAGGGGCGTCCCACATTTCAAACGCGGTTGCCACCTGCGGATAGTGGATGGCGCCACCGGCCAGCAGTTGGAGCGCTTCGGGGAAGCAGTTGGCCGAAGCGCGGGAGCCGACGACGGTCATCTCTTTGCGGGTAAAGTCTAGCCCGGGGAAATTGACCATTGTCCCCTGTTTGACCAGGCCCACAATCACGATGCGCCCGCCCGCCGCCACCAGATCGACAGTCGATTCCATGGCTTTGGGGTTGCCGGTCGCTTCGATCACCACCGGCATGCCCTCGCCGTTGGTGCGCTGCAAAATGTGGGGCAGTAGATTGTCATCCGCCTTTACCACGTCAGCGCCCAGGCTGGCGGCGAAGTCCAAGCGCGATTCGGCAATGTCGGTGGCGATCACACGCGCCCCCCGCGCGCGCGCCACTTCGATCAGCGCCAGCCCGATCGGCCCGCAGCCCAGAATGAGCACGTCATCCGCGGCGGACACCTGGCCGCGACGACAGGCTTGCACACCAATCGCCACCGGTTCGGCAAAGGAGGCAAAAAGCGGCGAAAGCCCCGCCGGGACAAGGTGGATATTCTGCGCCGGTGCGATCACCTGTTCGGCAAAGCCACCGGCCTGGTGGATGCCGATAATGCGCAGGTTGGCACAGCAGTTGGGCTTGCCGACGCGACAAGGGTAACAGTGGCCGCAGCCGATAAAAGGCTCCACCACCACCTGTGCGCCCGCTTCGATATGGCTGACGCCTTCACCCACCGCCAGCACCGTGCCGGCAATCTCATGCCCGCCGATGATAGGGTATTGAGCGTAGGGATTCTTGCCCAAATAGATATACATATCGCCAGCGCAGATGCCGGTGGCCTGCACGCTGACCAAAACTTCACCCGGTCTGGGTTGCGGATTGGGCTGTTCGCCCACTTCGATCAGATGCGGTGCATTAAAAATCGCCGCGCGCATAGGCTTAGCTTCCTTTCTCGTTAGAAAAGGCATAACGCAAAGACGCAAAGGGGGAAAGGCGCAAAGAAAACAAGTAAAACTTAGCCGCGTTGCCGCGCAGCAGCCGAATGCGCCTGTCCCCCCAATCACCCAATCTCCAATTACCCAATCTTCAATATCTCTCCCGGCGTCATCACGACCGATTCTGGCGCATATTCCCCACGCGCGCGGGCAGCATTTAGATGATGATTAAATTCGCGCACGTCGTCGTTGTCTGGGTTGATATAGTGGCAAGGGAGCACGGTCTGCAAGTTGAGCCATTGCGCCGAGAGTGCGCCTTCGCGTGGGCTCATCTCGCCGGTGAGGAAATCACCGGGGCCGGTGACGCGGCTGGTGACTTCCCAAGGCTGGCTAATGCCAATCGCACCAATCGTCGGCTCGTAGAGTTGGGCGATCAGTTTGAGATCGCTAAAGATGGCGGTGTCGCCATAGTGATAGAAGCGCACACCGGGGTCGGCGTAGATGACAAAGGCCATTGGGTTGCCCGAAGCGAGCGAACCATCCGGCATTTGGATTTGCGACCAGTGGTGGCACTCGACCGGCTGCACCTCAATGCCCGCCACTTTGACGCGAATGCCCCAGGTGGTGGCGCGCAGTTGGCTGGCCGGGATGCCTTTGGCCATCAGGTACGCTTTGATCTCGCCGCCGCAGATCACGGGGGCGCCGGTGCGACGGGCAATCTTCTCGGTATCACCAAAGTGGTCGAAGGCGGCATGCGAGACGATGATCAGATCAACCTGTTCCAGATCGTCGGATTTGATCGGGCTGCCCGGGTTTTCGTCCAGAAAGGGGTCGATCAGGATATGCTGGCCCTGGCTGGTAATAATCTCGTACGCCGCCACGCCGAAAAAACGAATTTGAGTTGTCATGTCTAGTTCCCTCCTAGTATCAATTTAATCGGACGCGGATGAACGCGGATAAACGCGGATTTTTACTATTTGCGCCGTTTAGTTTGATCCGCGTTCATCCGCGTCCAAAACTGCTTTTAATCGTACGCAGACTACGATTAAGTCTTGAGCCATGTTCTGGTTGGTTTACGTTCATTATCAAATGCTTTGCGCATATAGCTTGGTTCTGGGCCAAAATTGAGTAGCATACCCACTTCATATGGCGTTGCGCGCAGATAGTTAAGAAGCTGAGCCTCATGTTCAAGTAGCAGTTCCTTGACAGCTTTAGTCTCTACGAGCACCACGTTCTCAACCAGCAAGTCCGCATAATATTCACCCACAATTTCACCTTGGTAATAGACGTGAATGCGTGCTTCCCGCTCTACGGCATAGCCCATGCGCCGCAACTCAATTGCTAACGCATTCGCAAAGACCTTTTCCAAAAAACCATAGCCAAGCATGTTATAAACCATGTAAAAAGACTTCAAAATTGCCTCAGTAATGCCAGAATGTTTAAGTTTTCATTGATTCCAATCCGCGTTTATCCGCGCTTATCCGCGTCCTAATTGTTATTTGATCTGGTTGCGAACCACAGCTAAAAAGTCTCCTCTAATGCTTTTACCAGCCAGACCATTGAATCGTTGTACGGCGTGGGGATGCCCAGCCGTTTGCCGGCTTCGACAATCGCACCGTTGACCACGTCGATCTCGGTGCGCCGTTTGTTTTCTACATCTTGCAACATCGAAGCCTTGCCACCCACCGCCCGCTTGAGCAGACCGGTGATCGCTGCCCAGCGTTCGTCGAAATCCAAGGGAATATCCTGAGCGTGGGCCACGGCCACCGCTTCGCGCAGCAGAGCGTCCATCATCGCCAACGTGCCATCATGCTCGACCATCTGATGGGCATAAAAACGCAACAGGGCGGAAGCCGGCAAGGTGCAGACATTCAAAGCCAGTTTCATCCAAATCGTGGTCAGGACATTGCTGCTGGCGTGCGCCGTTAATCCAGCTGCATTAAGCGCGGCGACAACCCGATTCAGGCGTTCGCTGAGCGTGCCGTCCAGTTCGCCCACATGCGTATCCCCAATCCCCGTGTGCTTGAGATGGCCAGGCCCCAGCACGGTGCCGCTGTGATAGGTAACGCCAACCAAGATGCGATCTTCGCCAACCAAATTGGCGATACGCGGTGCGTTGCCCCAGCCATTTTGCAACGAAAGCACGGCGGTGTGATCCCCGATCATCGGTGCGGCGCTGCGCACGGCGTTTTCGGTATGGTAGCACTTGACAAAGACGATCACCAGGTCCATCGGGCCGACACTCGCCGGATCCGTCGTGGCGACGACCTGGATCATATCGGTCTCACCGGTTTTGGTGTCGATGCGTAATCCTTCACGGTTAATGTTATCCACGGCGGTTTGCGCCACATCCACCAGCGTTACATCGTTGCCGGCTGCAGCCAGGCGGCCACCAATGATGCCGCCCATCGCGCCAGCGCCGCCAAGAATTGCAATTTTCATTAGGTTTTCTCCTCTGTTCTAGTTTTACCAATCTAACGGATCATAGACTGGGTTGTTCTCTAGTTTTTGTACTGCGTGATTTTTTAGCAACTGATTTGCGTTGATCTGGCATCTGCGCCATCAAAGCAATCAAGGAGCGCAATGCGTCATTGACGGCTGCTGAGTCGGGGAAAACCTGGCGTACATCCGAATCAAGTAATACGGCGCCCTCTGCTAGCTTTAGATGTTGAACGATTGTTGTGCCGTCTGCCTGGTGAATTTGAACTGTATAGCCGTCGTGCAAAGGCTTATAATGTTTTCCACGGACGGCAGAGCGAAAATCATATTCAGGGCGAAGCTCGTCATCTGCTTCAGGTTCTGATTTATTATTTATTTTCTTCATAGATTCTCCGTTCCGGGCGCTCGGCTTTCCGACACGTCGAATTCATACAGGGCGCCGGTAAAATCGCCGTGCGTCGCTTGACCACAAAAACGAAAACCGATGCGTTCATAATAGCGCCGCAACGCAGCATTGGTTGCGACACAGTCGAGCCGTAGATATTGGCGCTGGCGGTTGCGCCCATGCGCTTTTGCCCATTCGATCAGCACCTCGCCCAATTGACGACCTTGCAGCGCGGGCCGAATGGCCATCGTATGCACATACCCAGCGCTGTCACCCGCTATGTCTTGCCACAGTTCGGTATCACGCCATTCAAAACGGAGTGTGCCCACGGCAGACCCGTCGTGCAGGGCGCGCGCTATATAAACTTCACCGCGCTCGATTTCGGCAGCGATGCGCGCCCGTAAGCCTGGTGGCGGTGGCGAAGCCCATTGATCAATGCCTTGGGCAGCCAACCACGCCACCGCTTCGGCCAGAATTACCAGCACATCATCCAGCTCGTCGGTCTGCGCCGGATCGATTGTCAGTAAGCCTACTGTCGAATGGATGGTCATCATCGATCACTTGCTGA